>JAPHSC010000420.1 GCA_026193125.1 Gammaproteobacteria bacterium | reverse complement strand
TTCTTTATGGTGCTGTCGCCGCAAACGGTCGATGATTCCCTGGCCAGTTATATCACCAGCGTGCACCTTGCCGCGGACCAGCGGGGTCTGCTGCTGGACCTGGCGCGCAAGCTGCCAGGCGTCACCGTCTTTGACATTGACGCTATCCTTGGTCAGGTCCGCGGCGTGATGGACAAAGCCTCGCTCGCGGTCCAATACGTGTTCATGTTTACGGTGTTGGCCGGCGTCATGGTTCTCGTTGCAGCTGTCCAGTCGACCCGGGACGAGCGACGTTACGAGAGCGCCATGCTAAGAACGCTGGGGGCCAGTCGCAGAACCGTGTTGCTGGGCGTAGTGACCGAATTTGCTGTACTTGGATTACTCAGTGGTCTGCTGGGTGCGGCCGGCGCCAGCGTTGCCAGTTACCTGCTCGCTACCCGTGTGTTTGAGCTGCAAGGCCACTGGGATGGCAGTCTTTGGTTGCTGGGCATAGTTGGTGGCACCTTGCTGGTGGGCTTGAGCGGCCTGCTGGCAACCCGCAGCGTGGTGAGCCAGCCGCCGGTGCTGACGCTTCGTGGCGACGGCGTCTAGCCGTCCTGGTGGCGGGTTGCGGCCAGCGCTTCCAATGCTTCCCTGCGACTTTCGGCCAGGTCCACGATCGGCAGCGGGTAGCCGTGCCTGTTTTCTGCCGACACCAACCAGGGCTGCTGCACAAGTTTGTCGGGTAACGCGGCCAGCTCCGGCAACCATCGTCGCAGGTAGCGGCCCCCGGCATCGAACTTTTGCCCCTGCAACACCGGGTTGAATATTCGGAAGTAGGGAGCCGCATCGACACCGCAGCCAGCCGACCACTGCCAGCCCATAGTGTTGTTGGCCAGGTCCGCGTCGACCAGGGTATCCCAGAACCAGGCGGCGCCCTTCCACCAGGGTATGCGCAGGTTTTTGACCAGCAGGGAGGCCGCGAGCATGCGTACCCGGTTGTGCATGAAGCCTGTGTGCCATAACTCCCGCATACCCGCGTCCACCACCGGGATGCCGGTGCGGCCCCGCTGCCATGCGTCCAGCAACTGAGCGTGGTCCTTGCGCCAGGGAAAGGCGCGGTACTTGGGGTACATGGGCTCGGCCGGGCTTTTCGGGTAGTGATGCAGCACGTGCTGGGCAAATTCTCGCCAGCCCAGTTGACGCAAAAAAGCCAGGGTTTGTGCCTCGTTGCCGTGATGACTCTCAGCCAGACGCAGCCTTTGCCAAACCTGGCGGGGTGATATTTCCCCGAAATGCAGGTGGGCCGAGAGCCGCGACGCTCCCTCCACACCCGGGTAATCCCTCTGCCTCGAGTAATCTTCCAGGGCGGATTCACTAAACGCGTCCAGCCTGGCCGCGGCCGCCTGTTCACCCACTTGCCAGTGCTCTGCCAGGCCTGCGGTCCAGTCTCCGGCCGGGCCGGCACGGGGTAACAGTTCCAGCTCAGCCAGGGCCAGGCTGGAGGGCCATTTTCCGGGTGCCTGAAGACGTGACGGCTTGGCCAGGGCCCGGGCGGGCTCACCCCGGCCCTGCAAGGCTTTCCAGTAATGGGTAAATACCTTGAATGGCTGGCCCTGGCGGTTGGCCAGGGCTTGAGGTTCGGCAAGGTTGCCGGGCTGGAACGATTGCACCTCCAGCCCCAGGGTCTGCAAGCTGCCTGTCACGCTGCGATCCCGGGCACTGCAGGCGGGCTCATACAGCCGGTTGAAAAAGACCGCCCCGGCGCCGGTTTCCCTTGCCAGCGTCTGCAGGGCTTGCGCGCTGGGGCCCCGGCGTATGACCAGGCGGCTGCCTGTCTCTTTCAGGGATGCAGCCAGCGCGCCCAGGCCCTGGTGTAGCCACCAGCGGGATGCGCCGCCTGGTTGCCAGGGCGCCTCCTCGTCCGGGGCGTGCACGTAGACCGGAATGACCGATCCGCGCAGGCTGGCCTGCAGCAGGGCGGGATTATCCGCCAGGCGCAGGTCGCGGCGAACCCAGTACAGTGTTGGCGTCTCATTCATAGGGTGGGCTTCACTCATGCAAGGTCACGCAGGGGAATGCCCCGCAGGAAGGCCTGAATATTCTCTGCAATCTGCTCTAGCGCACGTTGCCGTGACTGGAGCGCCGCCCAGGCAATGTGCGGGGTGAGGATCAGGCGCGGGATGGATGGATCCAGCAGGGGGTTACCGGCCACGGGTGGTTCCTGCTCCAGCACGTCAATGCCCGCGCCGCCCAGTTGCCCGCTGCGCAGGGCGTCTGCCAGGGCCTGTGGATCCACCAGGGCGCCCCTGGCGGTATTTACGAGCAGGGCATCGGGCTTCATCAGCGCCAGTTCCCGCTCCCCGATCAAGTGCCGGGTCTGTGCGTTTAACGGACAATGCAGGCTGACTACATCGGAGGTCTTTAACAGTTGCTCCAGGCTTACCCTGCCCGGACTCACCGGCTGACCGGGCCGCTGACTCACCTGCACCCGCATGCCAAAAGCCCCGGCAGTTCGATGCACGGCCTTGCCCAATTCCCCGTAGCCCACGATGCCCAGGGTGAGTCCGGACAGCTCTCGCTGGGGGTGACTGAGCATGCAAAAGTGCGGATGCTGCTGCCAGGCACCACCCCTCGCCAGGGCATCGAACTCCTCCAGGTACTGGGTCAGGGACAGCATCATTGCAAACACATGCTGCACCACCGAGGCGCTGCAATAGCCACGTATATTGCGCACCTTGACCCCGCGCTGTCTGGCTGCTTCCAGGTCCACATTGTCGCTGCCAGTGGCGGCGAGACAAATCAATTGCAGGGCCCCGGCGTCTTCTATGAGCTGCCGGTGCATGTGGACCTTGTTGAGGATGACGATCCCGGCGCCATCAATACGGCCGGCGATATCCGCTGCGCCGGTACGGCGGTGAACCTCCAGTTCGGGCACCCACTGCCGCAGGGGCTGCAGGTCCAGGTCCCCACGGTCCAGTGTTTCGCTATCCAGGAAAACCGCGCGCATTCGTCACTCCCAGCTGGTCCAAGCACGTATGATACGGCATGAGCACGTCAGCTGCGGAGCCTGGGCTTGAGTAACGAGAAACAGAAGCTTGAACCGGAATTCTGGAAGCGCAAGTCTCTGGATGACATGTCGGCGGCGGAATGGGAGGCTGTGTGCGACGGTTGTGGTCGTTGCTGTCTGCACAAGCTGGAGGACGTGGACACGGGGCAACTGGTGCATACACGGGTAGCCTGTCACTTGCTGGATATACAAGCTTGTCGTTGCTCGAACTATGAGCGGCGCCTGGAACTGGTGCCCGACTGCATGCTGCTGGACACCTCCCGCAGTACCTTTCACTGGTTGCCTGCAAGCTGTGCCTATCGCCGTCTTGACGAGGGCCGGGAACTTGAATGGTGGCACCCGCTGGTGTCGGGACACAGGGACAGTGTTCACCAGGCTGGTATCTCGGTGCGTGAGTTCGCGCTGCACGAGGACGCGGTACATCCCGAGGAACTGGACCAGTGCCTGGCTGAATGGATAGACGATGACTGATTCGGAGGCTGCAATGCCCGAAGTAAAACTCATACCCTTGCAACACTTCCAGCGCTATTCGGAAGCGCAGATGCTGGAGCGGGCCAGGACTTTTTTTGAAGAAATCAGGGGTCGGCGAACAGTCCGCGATTTTTCAAATGAGCCGGTCCCCGAGCAGGTAATACGCGATTGCCTGGCGGCGGCGGCCAGTGCGCCCAGCGGCGCCAATATGCAGCCCTGGCATTTTGTCCTGGTCAGAGACCCGGCGGTGAAACGTCGTATTCGAGAGGCAGCGGAGCAGGAAGAACAGGAATTTTATACCCACCGGGCGTCGCCAGAATGGCTGGAGGCCCTGCGCCCACTCGGCACCGATGCCAACAAGGCGTTTCTTGAGCGGGCGCCGATCCTGATTGCCATATTCTCGCAGAAATACGGCCTGCTTCCGGATGGACGCAAGGTCAAGCATTACTACCCGGCCGAGTCCGTGGGCCTGGCCACGGGGTTTCTCCTGGCTGCTCTGCATCATGCCGGGCTGGCCAGTCTGACTCACACGCCCAGCCCCATGGGGTTTCTCAACGAGATCCTGGAAAGACCCAGGAATGAGCGTCCTTTTCTCTTGCTGGTAGTAGGTTATCCCGATCAGGGTGCCCGGGTCCCGGATATTCAGCGCAAGGAACTGGACGAAGTGTTGAGTGTATTTGGCTAGCGTGACCCACGCGCCACTGCCGACTCCCGAGCGTCACCAACGGCTCGACCAGCTGCGGGGTCTGGCCGTGCTGGGAATACTTCCTGTAAACATACTGCTGTTTTCCGGACCCTTTGCCGCGCTTGCCAATCCCATGGTGTGGGGGGAACTGCGGGGTCCTAACGCCGTGGCCTGGTGGCTGACCCGACTGTTATTCGAACAGAAGTTTCTAACCTTGTTTTGCATCCTGTTTGGTGCCGGCCTGGTCATGCAACGCCTGCACCTGGGACCCGGGCCGGACGCGTGGCGTGTCCACCGTCGCCGAATGGCGTTTCTGTTTGTGCTTGGCCTGGTCCATGCCTATGCCATCTGGTACGGCGATATTCTTGCGCCCTATGCGATATGCGGCCTGTTGCTGTGGCCGGCGACCCGTTGGCCTGCAGTCAGGCTGTGGTCGCTGGGCCTGATGTTGTTGACGGTTCCGAGCATCATCAATTGGCTGGCCTGGTTCAGCCTGTCTGGCTGGTCGGGGGCGGCATTGGAGGCGCTCGAGCGGTCCTGGCAGCCGCATCTGGCGGACTTGCTGACAGAGATTGCCGCCTACCGCGGCGACTGGTTCAGTCAGCTGCGTGAGCGGGTGCCGCAGGCCCTGTACTTGCAGTTGCAGCTGTTTCCCCTGGCATCGGGCTGGCGATTGCTGGGCAGTATGTTGCTCGGTATGGCGGCCATGCGCACTGATCTGCTGACGGGCGCAGCTTCGCTGTCAGGCCGCACGTTGCGGACCGGGGCGTGGGTGCTGGCCGGGCTGGGTCTTGCACTCACGGCCTGGGGTGGGCAAGAGCTCCTGGTCGCAGGCAAGTCGCCGATCCGGGCGGCCTTGCTTTCGGGTCAACCCCTGTACTGGGGATCTCTGGCCATGGCCTGGGCCTACCTGCTGCTATTTCCGCGCCAGGGATTTGGCGGCTGGGCGGGAATCAGTCTTGCCTGTGTTGGCCGTACTGCCCTGAGCAATTACCTGCTGCAGAGTCTGTTATGCACGGGAATATTTTACGGTACCGGCCTGGCCATGTTTGGGCAGCTGCAACGCTGGCAATTGCTGCTAATGGCGCTGACGCTGGGCGCAGGGCAATTGATAGTAAGCCGCCTTTGGCTCAGCGCGTTTGAGCGCGGCCCCCTGGAACAACTTTGGCGTCGACTCAGTTACCGCGCCTAGCCGGTATTCTGCAGTGCCTCTGCAATCCCGTTCACGCTGGCCATCAAGGCGTCCTTGAGCGCTTCACTTTCACGACCACCCTGGCGCCATTGGCTCAGCAAGTCGACCTGCAACAAGCTTATCGGATCCACATAGGGATTACGCAGGCGGATGGAGCGCTGCAGTGCCGGATTCGAATCGAGCAGGGCTTTCTCCTCCTTGATCTCAAGCAGATACTCGACACTCCGCTGGTATTCCTGATCGATCAGTTGAAAATACTGAGGCGTGGCATTGTGGCTCAGACCATCGTAGTGCCTGGCGATGGAAAGGTCCGTCTTTGACAACCCCATTTCAACATCATCCAGCAAGGCGTGAAAAAATGGCCATTGCTGATACATCTGCCTGAGCTGCTCCAGTCCGAACTTGTCGAGCGCGCTGGCCAGGCCGGTGCCAACCCCGTACCAGAATGGCAGGAAAAAGCGTGACTGGGTCCAGGCGAAAAAGAATGGAATGGCGCGCAGCCTGGAAATACCGCTGTCTTCGTCGCGGGGGCGGCTGCGCGCACCCAGTTGCATCAACTCGATCACGTCTATCGGCGTGACCGAGCGAAAATACTGCTCGAAGCCGGGGTCGTCATAGACCAGCCCCCGGTATGCCTGCATGCTGACCTCGGCCAGGTGATCCATGACGGCGGACCAGGCTTCGTGGTGCTCGCTATCCTGGGCCGGGATGGCGCTGGTTAGAGTCAGCGCACCCAGCGCTCTTTCGAGATTGCGCAGCGCTATGCCAGGTAACCCATACTTGGAATTAATGGTTTCGCCCAGTTCGATTGAGCGTAACCGGCCTCGCACACCGCCCCTGGGCGCTGCCCTGAGAGCCGGTAACATGCCACTGGCGCCACGACTGCTGGTGCCGCCCCGACCCAGGAACAGGGTCATGCCCAGGTTTTCCGAGGCAATAATTTTTGCCACGTCCCTGTGCGCATGCTGGGCTGCCCAACGCGAGGCGAACAGCCCGCCTTCTTGATTACAGTCCGAGTATCCCAGCATGAACGTTTGCTCATTACCACGGGATTTCAGGTGCGCGCGATAGATGCGATCGCGCAGCAAGGGGCTCATGACTTTCCCAGCCTGCTCAAATTCCCGCAGGCTCTCGAACAAGGGGATAATATCCAGCGGCACATTGCCGGCACGGTCACTTAAGCCGCCCCAGCGCGCAAGCATCAGCACGGAGAGCAGATCGTCGCAGCCCTCCGCCATACTGACAATCAGCGGTCCCACCGAGGTGTGACCAAACCTTCGCCGGCACATGGCAAGGGCCTCGAACAGGGCCAGGGCCTTGCGCGCCTCGGTATCCATTTCATTGCTGGGATCCCAGTCTTCATCGAAGGCGTGATGCAG
Source organism: Gammaproteobacteria bacterium (assembly GCA_026193125.1). Lineage (GTDB taxonomy): Bacteria > Pseudomonadota > Gammaproteobacteria > Steroidobacterales > BM003 > CAKZML01. The sequence continues at coordinate 2,470 of JAPHSC010000420.1, read as the reverse complement.
CTTGGCGATACGGACTTCCCTGGGCAATGTCATCCACTCGGGTTCTTCCAGCCCCTGTCCTACCGCGTGCTGGAAAATGTGTGCGTCCTGTCGTATGTCGAGGGTGGCCAATTTGAAACGGAAGGTCTCGGCGCGCAGCAGGAGCTTGTTGGTAGCCCGCAGGCCTGCCTTGCTGCCCTTGTTGTGCTCGAGGCTGTGGGTCACCAGGCGCAGGTCATTGATAAATTCCTCGGCCCTGCGATAACGCTTGTCGCGGTCGTCATAAGTATCTTGCAGACGCTCCTGAATCAGGCGGAACATGACCCGGTAGGGCATGTCCCGGTGACGCCGGTTAATCTCGCGCATGGCATTTGGGTACCACTCCTGATACAGCTCCAGGCGTTCCTGCAGGGCGGGATCAATCATGACCCGATTAAGGCTCTGGGAAAGCCTGCCAGACAGTTCGCGGCATTCCTCAAAGTACAGGTTCAAGATCAGACTGCGATGCCGGGACAGGGTCTGCTTGATAGTCTTGGCGTTGACATCCGGGTTCCCCTCCAGGTCGCCACCCACCTGCGAGCCGATCCCTAACAAGGCAGGTATTTTGAGCTGCCAGCCTTCTTCCCCATAGGCCTGACCCAGGGCCTCGCGCAGGGCATTGTAAAAATCGGGTACCACCTGGTAGAGAATGTCGGTCATATAAAACAGGACGTGTTCCTGCTCGTCGGAAACCGTCGTCTTGTCGGCCGGGTGCTCGTCGGTCTGCCAGGCCGAGGTAATTTCCGATTGAATTTCGTCAAAAATCTCGCGTTCTTCCCTGGGTGTTCGAGTGGGATCCAGGCGCGCCAGGAGCATGCGACCGATCCTCTGCTCCTTGCGCAGTATGGTGCGTCGCGTGGGTTCGGTGGGGTGAGCGGTAAACACCGGTTCAAAGCTCAGGCGGGCAAGCAAGGTTCGCATTTCATCGATATCAATGCCCTGTTCCCGCAATTGCTCGAGGCTGGCTTTCAGGCTGCCAGCCTGCGGGCTGGCCTGGGCTCTCAGGTAGGCACGTCTGCGCCGAATACGATGGATCTGCTCAGCCGTGTTCACCACCTGGAACCAGGCAGTAAAGGCGCGAATCATGTCCCCGTACATCGTGCTGGGAATTTGCGCCAGCACTTTCTTCAAGTCCTGCTCTGGCGTTTCCGACTCACGTTGCTGAATGGCGGCACGCCGAGCGGTCTCAACAGCGGCGAACAGGGACTCTCCCCCTTGTTCGCGAATCATGGCGCCAACCATTTCACCAAGCCTGTGTACGTCGGCACGCAGGCTTTCCTCTTTTTCTTCAAAGGCAAGGTTCTTGCGTAATTCTATGGATTCACTCATCTGAAGGTCTCTTCCTAGGCCAGCATATTCCGGGCACGCAGTGAAAATTCGTCCGCACCGCCATCCAGCTTGGGCTCCTGGGGTATGTTTTTGCCGCGCTCTACAGCGGGACGACTACCCACTGCATTCAACCAGCGCTGCAGATTATCGAGTCCATCTATGGATACGCCGGCCCAGTAGTACCGTCGAACCCATGGCCATGTTGCGATGTCGGCAATGCTGTAGTCGCCGGCCAGGTATTCTTCTTTTGCCAGTTGCGTATCCAGCACCTCGTACAGGCGTCGTGTTTCTCTTTGATAGCGCTCTATTGCGTAGGGGATCTTTTCCGGGGCATAACGGAAAAATACATTCGCCTGACCTTGCATGGGGCCCACACCGGCCATTTGAAACATCAGCCATTGCAGAACGCGGGAGCGGGCCCTGGATTCACCTGGCAAAAGCATGCCGGTTTTTTCCGCGAGATAGATAAGGATCGCGCCCGATTCAAACACCGCAAAATCGTCTTCATCGTGATCCACGATGGCCGGAATTCGGCCGTTGGGGCTAATGCGCAGGTACTCAGGCTGCCGTTGCTGCAGCATGTCCAGACGCATGGCGATCACCTCGTAGGGCAGGCCTGTCTCCTCCAGCATGATGGAGGCCTTGATCCCGTTTGGGGTAGGGGCTGTGTACAAATCAATCATCGGGGCAGTTAGTCCCTGAAGTTCGTGAACTGCAGGGGAAGATCGATGTCCGAGGCTTTGAGCATGGCCATGACCTCCTGCAAATCGTCACGTTTTTTACCGGTGACGCGCAGCTGGTCACCCTGTATAGCGCATTGAACCTTGATCTTTGAATCCTTGATCATGCGGTTGATTGTTTTGCCCAGGGCCTGGTCTATGCCCTGGCGGATCAGTATTTTCTGACGCGCCTTGTTGCCGGTGATTTCCACTTCCTGTGGATCAAGACAGGCGACATCGATGCTGCGCTTGGCTATTTTCAGATTCAGGATGTCCAGCATCTGCTTGAGCTGGAATTCAGCCTGGGCGGTCATAAGGATGTTCTCATCCTTGTACTCAAACTCCGCCCCGGAACCCTTGAAGTCGAAACGGTTACCGACCTCACGGTTGGCCTGGTCCAGTGC
>JAPHSC010000046.1 GCA_026193125.1 Gammaproteobacteria bacterium | reverse complement strand
ATTTCCGCGCGTCGCTATGCTCGGCCGATTTCCTGCACGGCTCTCCAGGCCTCGGAAATTGCGGTGTTGGTATCTGCCTTGGCGCCGGAGTCCGAGTTGGCAATACTGATGCGTCCAAATCGCTGGCGACCGATTACCCATGGCTTTTGAGATTCAGATCCGTACTGGGGTTCCCAAGTCAGATCAGGCGAGTAAGCGTAGCCGTGAGGCCAGCGGTTGACCGTGATGGCCCTAATATCACGCTCGGCGTCAAAGCCGGCCCCGGACAAAGCCTGATCAAGCTGGTCGCGCACGTGATGCTCGAACACCGTGAAGGGCGTAGTCAACAGGCTACGGCGACCTTCCCGCCATTGTTCGGGTCCCTGGATGTCCGGGAAAAATGGCGTGTGGCACATGTGCAAAATCATGGGGTCGTCCGGTGTCTGTGAGCGCCGGTACTTGCCCAGCGAAACCGGATAATCCAGCTCCACCTGCTTATAGAAATCCTTCGTGTAGTAAACGAAGTCCAGCTTCAGCTCAGCGAAAGCCCGCCAGTTGGGCACCAGTACTTTCACGTAACAAAGCGGAGTCTTGACGTTGTAGGCAAGGCCCGCTTTCTGGGCAGGGGAAAGGTCCGGGCACAAATAGGGTATGGCCGCGTTGTAGCAGGCCATGATGCACTGTCCCGCGCGCACGGCATGCGCCACGCCCTTGTGCACGTAGGTCAGGTTCACGGATTTCTGGTCATCGCTGTTCGCCGCATAGACCACCGTGCTGTTGAGCCTGATGCGCGTACCCTGGCCGTCGCGATCCAGCTGCGAGTAATCGACCCGGCTGGTAACCACATCCTCCATGCTGGTACCCGGTACCGCCGCGGGCACCAGCGAGCGCACCAGTAACCTGGCTACCGAGGCATTGCCGTCGGGAAAGTGAAAAATATACGGGTCGTCACCGCGATGTCCTTCCCGCACCAGGGTATGGTCCAGGCCGGGCATGCCGCCGTCGTAAGATTGCACTGCCGTGGCAGGAATTTCGTCGATGCCCACGCACCAAAAGCTGGTGCCCCATTTGCGGTACATCTCGATCAGTTGCGAATCCACCCCGGCGTAATCGCGCAAGAAAGCCTCGTAGCTGACGTGGCGTAAGCGCTGCAGTTTCTCCTGCATGCCCAGGTCGGGAAGGTAATCCCTCTTCTCGGTCTGGATGCGGATGAGGTCCTTTTTCGCCTGCTCACTCAGCGGGGTCTGTGCCGCGAAATCCTCCCAGGGTATCTTTCCATAGCCAACGACCAGCTTCTGTTCGCCGAAGGTTGCCTGGTCGAACACAATGCCCTTGCTCAGACCCAGGGATGCATACAGCTCCTGGTCGAAGGCCTGGTAGAACTTGTCGGTGTCGATGCCGATATCCACCAGCAATTGCCGGGCGACCTCGCTGTAGGCGGAGGGCGTATCAATGGATTCGGTTCCCCCGTAGCCGATGCGGGTATCGCCCTTGATGTTGAACTCGTTGCGCTTCGCATGGCCGCCAAAGTCATCGTGATTATCCAGAATCAGGATGCGCGCGCCCGGGTGTTGCTTGCGGAAAAAATGCGCGGCGGACAGGCCGCTAATACCGCCTCCTACTACGACGAGGTCATATTCTTCCTCGGGGGCGGATGCAGGCCAGTTTGTCCCGGATACCCTGGCGTGCATGGTTTCAAATGAACCCACATGAGAACCCCGTAGCCCGGTAAGCGCTGGCGGGTAATAGTCCGCAGCCAATCGGAATTCATTTGGCGTTGCTCCAAGCAACTCTGCCCACGGTGACAGCATGGCCGCCCCGATCGCGACCTGGGTGCCATTGAGAAAATCCCTGCGAGAAATATGCCTGGGCATGGTGCCTTTCCCCTCGAAAAGCGCCGCTCCTGGAGTATCTGTGTCGAACGTAGCGTGGGCGCACTCCTATTCGACAGGCTATCGCCGTCAAAATCAAACGACTTGGCCCGAAACGTCCGATTGCAGGCCAGTGTGTGCGCATCGCCAGCTGACACCGGTCCGCGAATGCCGCAAGGCAGCGCGGGCTTGCACCGTAACAATTTGACACAGAATTGCAGCTTCCCGAAATCTCCCGGAAACAGGCTTAGCAGATACTTATCACCGTGGACAGAAGGTATCCACTCAAGTTTGGATAGAAGGCTTGAAAAGACAGGGAAAGGTTCTCAGTGAGTTAAGGAGTGACAGAAATGAGATACAGGACAGCAATCAGCGTATTGGTGGCGTCGTTTATCGCACTTGCGTCCATGTCGAGTTTTGCGGGACAAGGACAGGGCCAAGGTGGCGGTGGCAGTGCGGACCGCGCTCAGCAGGCGGATCGTGACCGCGATTATGATCGGGATCGTATGCAGGATCGTGATCGACTGGAGGAGCCGGACCAGGATCGTATTCAGGATCGTGATCGCCTAGACGAGCCGGATCAGGATCGCATCCAGGATCGTGATCGTTTAGAAGAGCCGGATCAGGATCGCGATCGGGATCAGGACCGGACGCGGATTCACGATCCCACGACTACCAAGGTTCAGGATGTTGATGCCAGCGAGTCCATGACCAAGGCAGAAAGCAACCGGTACCAGAAGCAGCTTGGTATGTCAGGTGAGCAAGGATCAGGCAAGGAGGTCCAGGCGCAACAGGAAAAACAGATGCAGCAACGCGCCATGAACCAGGGTGCGGGACTGGCGCCCTCGGGGCAGGGCCCGATTTATGGCGGTGAGCTAATGAGTGTGCAAGAACAGAATGAGTACCGTGAGCAGCTGCGTTTACATGAATCCGAGGGTGATGGTGAAAAATTCCAGGCGCAACATCGGGAGAAAATGCAGGAAAGAGCCCGCGAGCAAAATGTCGAAATCGAGGCGGCTGAGTGATCCCCTTCCCAGCGTCCTCATGCTTGGGGCCGGATGAGTAATCCGGCCCCTTTTTTTCCTTTGTAATCACCATCGGGGATACGGCGAGACTGGCTCACTGTCTTCTGAAACCGGTATTCCGCCGCGTTAGCCAGGCTGGATCACTTGATACGAGCGCGATACTGATAGTGCCCCTTGCGGGCCAGTGGCGATAGCGAAGTGCGGATCGAGAGATCTTCGAGACTGCAGAGGAAGACTCTGGAAGAGCGAGAACTATGCGCCTCGCCTGACTGGCAACCCAACCCTGGCCACCGTTCCCCCTCCCTCTCGAGGCAGCAGCTGGATAGACCAGTCGTGCTTGTCTGCGAGTTGGCGGGCTATGGCAAGGCCCAGGCCGCTGCCGCCAGTCCTGGTGCTCCGTGCCGCCTCCAGGCGGTGAAAGGGCTGAAAAACCGCCTCCACCTGGTCGGCGGGAATGCCCGGGCCGCGGTCGCATATTTCAATTGACACCGCTTGCTCGTCGCATTGCAGATTGACGTTGATTGGTTTACCAGCACCATAGTGCGCAGCATTTTCCAGCAGATTCGCAAGCAGGCGCCCCAACGCAACAGGCTCTACCTTATAAGAGCAAGGAGAGCTGCAGCCGCCGAACTCGACTTCAGTGCCAGACCGCCGCAAATCTTCCGCCTGAGCCTCAATCAGCTGTCGCAAATCCAGCTGCACAGGAGACTCGTCTTCAAGACCTTTCGTAAATTGCAGAAATTGACTAATAAGCCGGTTCATTGCCGCCAGGTCACGGCGAATTCCGGCAACCAGCCTGGGATTCGAGTCTTCGCCCAGCATCTCGACAGCAAGCCCCAGGCGAGTCAGAGGTGTGCGCAGATCGTGCGAGATACCCGCGACCATAATCGTCCTGTTCTCAGACAGCTCCCGAATGTTGGCTGACATCTTGTTGAACGCCCGGGCCAGAGTCGCAATTTCTTCAGGTCCTGCCTCTGGGAGCGGTTGGGGTTCGCGTCCACGGCCTACCTCCTGCACTGCGGTCACCAGGCGAGACAGCGGTTCCGCGACTCGACGTACCTCCAACATACTCGCAAGCAGGGTCAGCAACGCACCGCCACCAATTGCCACGAGCAGGGCGAGCGGAGGGTTGGTTCCCAGGCGCCCGCGGTTGAACCCTATGCGGAATAGTTCGCCATCGGCAGGAACATCCACCCAGATGAGCGGACCTCGACCAGATTCTATGATCGACAATTCCTGTCCCGCACGACGGGCCAGGGATGCACGAAAATAAATGTAGTAGGGAACGTCAAACGTTTTCTCGGCCAGGGCGGGCATCTGGCTGGTGACCACCAAACCGTGGTCAAGTAGCAGTTGGCGCTTCAGTTCCGGACGCAATTCTTCGGGTGAGCTCTGCATCGCGTTTGCGGCATGAATAATAATTGCAGCAAAATCGTCCGCAGATCGCTTGGCCATCGGGATGGCGATGAAATAGGCAGCGGCACCAAATGAAAACAGCATGAAACAAAGCAGAGTCAGCGAAATGGTGATCGCGGTGCGCCCGGGCAGGGTTCGCGGCATCAGCTTCAAGTGCTGGGCTCCCCGGGGGTGAACTGATAGCCGACTCCCCAAACAGTTCGCACAAACCGCGGCTGCGCCGGGTCATCTTCTATCTTGTGTCGTAACCGCGTGACCCTGACATCTATACTCCGATCAAACGGATCTCGATCCTTGCCGCCCAGGCACTCCAGAATGAAGTCCCGGCTCAGGACCCGATCGGGGTGCTTGACAAGGACGCTCAAAAGATCAAATTCTGCTCTCGACAAATCGACTTCGGTGGCATCCCGATACAAAACCCGTTTCTCGGGTTCGAAGCGAAATGGTCCAAACAAATAACCGTCCGTGACAGGGTCTGATTCGGGTTCAGCGGTCGGCCGATTACGGCGCAACACGGACCTGACCCGGGCCAGGAGTTCGCGTGGATTAAAGGGCTTTGGTAAATAATCATCGGCCCCGACCTCGAGACCGACTATACGATCGATTTCTTCTCCACGCGCCGAGATCATGATGATAGGCAGCTTTTGATCGCTGCGCAGGCGGCGTGCAAGGGAAAGTCCGTCTTCGCCGGGCAGCATCAGATCCAGGATGACCAGGTCAGCGGTATTTTCGGCAAACCACGCGTCCATGGCCTTGCCGTCCTCAACCGCGGAAACTCGAAACCCCTGGTCCCCAAGATACTCGCACAGCAACTCGCGAATACCCGAGTCATCATCCACCACCAAAAGGTGGAAGTTCTCAGAGTGTCGATCGTGTGTATCGGGGTTCATTGGAAACAACTTGTAACAAAGTCCCTGGATCCCGAAATCAGCCGGAAACACCGCTGCGGCATCCTTGCCTTAACAGCTGGATTATAGCTACTCCAATACACACAAGTGAAGGAATGCCAAATGAATAATATAGCCAAATACACAGGTGGTTCGATTGCCGGCTTGATTCTGCTCATGAGTGGCGTGCTGCATGCGCAGGAGACACAGTCCGCAGATGATACAAGCGCTGCCCAAACGCAGGCTCAGACGCAAGTGCAAAGTCAGACTCAGATCCGGAATAGGACGGGCGATGGTAAGCAGACGCGGCAGCAGCAGATGCACCAGCCAGCACAAGACCAGGCCGGCGCGAACGGTCAGGGAAGGCAGGGTTCCGGGCAGGGTCGACAGTCAGCGGATCAAGCCAAGGGT
>JAPHSC010000092.1 GCA_026193125.1 Gammaproteobacteria bacterium | reverse complement strand
CCGTGTGCGGCAAAATCAGTATTGGCAGACCGGTTCTCTCCGACAACCACTCTGCCGGCCTGGTGGGCTGGTAGGAGGACTGGATGATGCCCAGGACTTGTTGATCCTTCAGCCGGGCAAGCAACTCAGATAAATAACTGCTGCTGGGAGGGACACCTGGCTTGGGCTCCAGGGCGCCCACATCAACCAGGCTGGCCCAGGTGAACAGGTATACCCAACTGCGGTGATAGACCACCAGCTTGGCGCCTTTCAGTGGCTCCAGCCTGGCCGACCAGCCGTCAATTGCCTGGCTCCATCGCGCTTGAAAATCCTGGTAGCGCGCCTCGTAGGTTGCGACATTGGCGGGATCCAGGCTTTGCAGACGCTGATTGAGCGCCTCTGCTACAAGCCCAATATTCCTGGGATCCGTCTGGATATGCGGATTACCAAAGGGGTGTATATCACCCTGCGCTCTATCCAGTACCTGGGGCTTTTCCAACATGTTCACATAGTCAGACGCCGCGAAAAAACCCGGCTGCCCGGCTTGCACCTTGGCATTGTTGCCCTGTCGCAGCAGCAGCGGCAACCAGCCCGCTTCAAGGTCGGCACCAGTACAAATGACCAGGTCCGCCCTGCGCACGCGGGAAATCAAGCTGGGCCGGGCCTGGATGTAATGGGGATCCTGTACGCCAGTCGTTGCGCTCTCCACCTGCAACAAATTACCACCCAGTTCGGTGGCCAGAGAGGCCCATTCAGGCTCGCAGGCGAAGACGCTCATCTCGGCATCTGCCAGCCCGGGAGCGGCAACCAGGAAGCACGTCAGTAACAATGACTTTTTCATGGGATTCCGCCTTAGAACTGGTGAGCGCCGTGGGCGCCGAGACTCATGATGTACTGAAGAAATACCTGGCTTTCACTGCCCTGGCCATTATCCAGAGAAGCCACCTGGAAGCGCAGCCGGCTGAATTCACTGTGAGAATAATCCAGCATGGCGGTCACGCGATCGGGTGAGCCTGAGGTGTCCAACAAACCATTCAACGGGGGCTGCAAGTCGGCATTGTCTCCGTGAATCCTCTCGTATCGCAGACCCAGCCTCCACATGGGGCGAAACTGATAGGCGCCCTGCACATAGAATCCGTCCTGGGCGATAGCGTAGGGGCTGGTCCCGTTAAGGGTGTCACCGGTCACATCCAGCCGGCCATCCTCGCGACGCTTCAGGTACTCGGCCTGGACCACCAGGGTGCGCGCCCGTGTGTTGCCATTTTCGGCCCATTTCCATATACCGTCCACGATGTCCACCGATCCGGAACCGTAAAACCCTCCCTGGTCGGCACCCAGGTCATAGCTGCGCCCGGCCACATCGAACGACACCCTGGACAGACCCACGCGCCAGCTGTTGCTGGCTCCGAGGTCCCCGCCAAGATGAGCAAATGCCGTCCAGGTGCCGGTACCACTATCTCCTGCTCCTGCAGCCGGATAACTATCACCCCGCAGCACCTCCGCACCCAGTTCCAGTAATAAATCGGTTGGAGCCACCCAGCGGACCTGGATGCCTGCGTCACCTAAAGCGCCGCCCAGCATGACCTGGTAAGGAAGCGGTGCGTCAACGTAGTCCCAGGCATGCGCATGCTGGCTGTTGTGGTACCCGATCCCAGACAACATCTTGCCGGCCTTGACACTAAACCCCGCGGGCAGGGCAAGGGTCTGGATCCAGGCCTCCTCCACAGACACTTCCGTGCCTTCCGCGCTATCGCCCAGGGCCACGGTCATGAATCCGTAAAACTGGTCATCAATATTGGAACTAAGCACCAGTTCGCTTTCGCCCAGGGACAACCCTTCTGGTGGCGGGCCAATCTCCGGATCCAGCGGGAATCCGGCGAAATCATAACCATCCAGATCACCCGAATAGCTTGAGAATTTGCCATCCAGTATCAGGCTGATAGCCGGATTGAAGGCGTTACCCGTGACCTGTGCCTGGGCCAGGGCCGGGGCCACGAGGAAGGCCACGGCGGTCAATATCCATCTGTTCATGCAAAAAATCTCCACACTTCGCTCTCAACACTTTACGGCTACCGGCAACGGATAGCCGACATCAACTCAGATCCCTCAGGCTATTGCCGGAAGGGATCGATTGATGGGTGGGCCACGAGGCTCTGGAGATAATAGCTGGCCGAGTTGGACGGTGCGGACGCTGCCTGGACGCAGCGGGCGTGGTGACAGACATACCAGCGCAGGCTGACCGATGCTGGAATTCAAGGCCAGACCAGTGCGCTCAAACTTGAGACAAAACTCGCATTGCTGGCCTGATTTATGGAAAGAATCGGAAATTTCGTGGGCCAGGTTCAAGACTTGCAGGCAAAGCAATGCGGCAATCAATGGCCCCGCAAAAATCTTTATCAACCCGCTCGGCACACTATCCTCACAAACCTGATTCTTAAATATGACGCCTCGAATCTACCCCGGGCGGCTCCGTCCAGGCAAGGAATCTACTATGAATCGACTGATCGGAACACCAAATCGACCACTTATTTCCCGGCAGGTTCCAGCGCCGTAATCCTGCGCATCATCAGCTTCACCAGGTCATCGGCCAGCGCCTTCCTGAGCAATGTCTCCTCCCTGCTCTTGGCCAACACGTCGGTAGGGTCGAAAGTGTAATTGTTGGTAAGCGTGCGCGAGTCCACTTCAAGCAGGACCTTTCCGTCCACTATGACCTGGTAGGCGACCGTGTAGTAAACCTCGAACTCCTGCGGAACATTGGTCGCCGACACCGACAACAGGCGCTGACCATATTCGTCGTGATTCACGCGAAGTACAGCGGTTGCACCGGCAGCCCCGCGACTGGCTTGCACGCCTGATGCTCGCAGCGAGCGCTCCAGCGATAGCGAAAGATCACTGTAAGGATTGGCTGTCTCGACATAGGTAACAGCCATGAACGGCGGCAGCTTCTCACTCCCCTGCAAGCGATAACCGCAAGCAGACGCCGACATCGTCAGCAAAACCAGTAACCATGCCTTGGCGTGCCAGTGCATGGTTCAAACCACCAGGTTGATGAGCTTGCCTGGCACCACGATCACCTTGCGCAGGGGTTTATCCTCGACAAAACGCATGACGGCTGGATCGGCCAGGGCCAGTTCCTGTATCTGTTGCTGGCTGGCATCCTTGGATGCTCGAATTCGGCTGCGCAATTTGCCATTCACCTGCACCACAAACTCCACCTCGTCGCGGACCAGGGCTGCGGCATCGTGGGTCGGCCAGGCCTCCTCCACCACTGCACGCTGATGTCCCAACTCAAACCACAGGCGATGGCAAACATGAGGCAGGATCGGCGAAAGCATCAGCACCACCGCATCCAGCACTTCCTGTCTCAACGCCCGCGACTGCTGGTCATTACTTTCCAACCTGGCCAGTTCATTCAGTAATTCCATGACTGCGGCGATAGCGGTGTTAAAAGTGTAACGGCGACCGTAATCATCGCCGACCTTTAGTATGGTCTCGTGCAGCTTTCGCCTCAGGTCCCTGGGCTGGCCGCTCAATTCGCCCGCGACCGCAGCCGACACCGGTCCCTGTTCAAGGTGTTGCGCAACGGCACGCCACAGGCGCTTGATAAAGCGATAGGCGCCTTCCACACCCTCGTCAGACCACTCGAGCGACTGCTCCGGGGCAGACGCAAACATCATGAACAGGCGCACTGTGTCAGCGCCGTAGCGATCCACCAGTTCCTGGGGATCTACGGTATTGCCCTTGGACTTGGACATCTT
>JAPHSC010000293.1 GCA_026193125.1 Gammaproteobacteria bacterium | reverse complement strand
TGGGCATGCATGAAACGTTCGGGGCACGTGGCCAGATCCCGGACGACATGTCCTATGCCCGGCCGCATAACTTTCTCCAGGAACAGCTACGCCCCGTCAGCTGGGATTTGCCTGTGGACCTGGCCGATGCGGCGGGCTCAGTCTGGTCGTCCGTCCACGATATGAGTCTCTGGGCCCAGTTCATGCTGCGCGATGGCGTTACCCGGGACGGGCAACGGCTGATTTCCGAGAAGGGCATGCACAGCATGTTCGAACCCCAGCAGTTGTCCACGCCCGAGGACTTTTACCCCACTGTGGAGCTGACCAGACCCCATTGGCGGAGTTATGGACTGGGCTGGTTTGAACAGGATTTTCAGGGCCGCGAGATCGATTTCCATACCGGCAGCCTGTCGGGATTGATCGCTATCATCGGCCTCGACCGAGCCTCGGGCAGGGCCGTCGTCGTGCTTGGGAACCGTGATCACGCCGAGATGCGCCACGCATTACTCTGGGAAATCATGGACAACTCCGATGACGAGGGAAAACGCGACTGGAATCGCGACATCTTTGAGCTTTACCATGGCATGGAGATCGAGGCTGCGAAGGATTGGGAAGAACAGTCCCAGGCCCGCCTGGCAGATACTTCAACAAGCTTGCCGATCGCGGCCTACCTGGGCGTTTACCGAAGCGTCATTAATGGCGACATCACAATTTCAGAAGCGGACGGAAAAGCCAGCCTCGGGACCGCGGCCAGGAAATACCGTTTGTCCCACTGGCAACTGGACACCTTCCTCGTGACGGACGACGAGTGGCCTCGCGGTATGTTGGGCCAATTCAGTCTGGGAACCGATGGCAAGGTAGCGTCATTCAGCCTGGGTCCTGACACTTTCTTGCGAATGAACGAGTAATCGGTCGACTCACCCCGGGCAAATCTTCGGCGCCGGCGCTCTTCGCTTACCTGGAAAAGGCGTAGATCAGGCTCAGTGAAGCATTCCTGCCTGGTGCGGTGAAAAAGTCGGCCGCTGGATCGGTAGCGGCCAGGCCGTGCAGGTTCCCCCACTCCCAGTATTTCTTGTCACCGATATTGAAGATGCCTGCCTGCAGGCTCAGCCTGGATCCAAAATGGATGAATGCAGTCAAGTCCAGGAGACCGTAGCCGGGCGGCTGAAATAACTCCCCTGCAGTGTTGTCCACACGGTCCTGCGACGCCACCAGGGTATTCGTCAACTGCACTCCCCATCTTCCCTGAGCCGGCACATAGCCCAGACCCACCACCGCGGTTAAAGGGGTAATGGAATTCAGGGGCTGGTTCCTGTCCGTATCAGTACCACGGGCGTAGGCCAGACCCAGGTCCACGCGCCAGCCTTCCAATGCCGACCTACCCGGGCCTGCTGCCAGCGTGGCCCGCAACTCCGCGCCGTTAATCGTCGCACTTGCCCGGTTCACTGACTGGAAGACCAGAATACCCGTGTCCGGGTCCACGCCCATGTTGGCCCTGGATTCGATCAAATTCTCGTATTCATTGTTAAATACGCTGACGCTGTACGACAGACCGTCACCCTGGTAACGCAATCCCGCCTCGTACCCCCGACTGGTCTCGGGCTTGAGATCCGGGTTTGGCAGCGCGACAAAATTGAACGCCGGAATAGTAAAACCAATATTGACGTCTTCCATCGGCGGTGCCCGGAAACCCTCGGCATATTGCAGATAGGCCGAAGTCTTCGACGTGAGCGCTGCAGTCAGACCAAGTCGGGGCGAGGTATTCGATTCATTAATGGAAACTGGCTCAATGCCCGGATTGTCTTCCTCGAACATACTGTCGGCCTCGGGCTGCATATCGAATCGCTCGTACCGAAGTCCCGGAACAAGCGCCATGCGTCCGTCGGCAATAGTTATCTCATCCTGCAGGAACAGTCCTAGCTGGCGGCTGGTCGAAACCGGAAAATCCCTGACCGGAAGCTCCTCTCCAATGATCACGTTTGTGCTGTCGCCGGTGTCGAGGTTGGTTTCCAGACCGTCTCGCAGTTCCTCAATTCTTACCTGCACCCACTCGACGCCATACACCAGGCGGTGCTGGCCATGATCCGTATCAAAGCTGCTTTCCAGAATCACCTCCGCCCCGTCCGTGGCGTCCTGCATGTCAAAACTGCGGTAGCGCAGGCTTGGATAGGTGACGCGCCCGGCCGGCACTTGCTCCTGCCAGGTCTCCTGCAAGGTATCGCTGTCCTGGGTGAAAGCGCTCCAGCGCAGCCGATCCACATACACGCCGCCGACTTCCCAGTCCTGGTCCAGGCTGATGCGACGTCTTTCATAGGTGTCCACCCCTTGCATGGCGACGGTATTGGCATATCTTCCCGGCGCTCCCACCAGCGATTGCACATCAGTATCGACATCGCTGGAAGACTCTTCCACGGTCAATCGCACACGGTTCACTGGCGAAAAATTGTACAAGGCCTTACCCAGAAAGTTGGCTCCGCTGGTGTCGGCCGGATTGGCGACGTATTCATCCGAGTCCGCATTATTGTCGGTCTCCGAGCCCCGTCTCCCGGAGGCCAGCAACATGCCTTCCCACGAGCCTGAACGGCCGGCAAGCGCCGCGCTCAGCAGGGTGCTGTCATCGATAGAATTTCCTGATGCCTTGCTCCAGAGCCCGGCGGTATGCTCTCCCGGCCCGATAAAATCCGCTGGGTCGCGGGTGCTGTAGGTAACGACACCGCCCAGGGCACTGCTGCCGTAGAGAGTCGATGATGGACCACGCAAGATTTCGACACGTTTTAGGGTATCTGGATCCACCCAGTCGCGGGTCGCGCTGGCAAAACTTCCGACCGAAAAGGACTGGGGCACCGGCACGCCATCAAGCTCGATGGCCACGCGATTGCCATCCACGCCGCGGATGTTATACGAGCCCAGTCCGAACCGCTGGGCATCGCTGGTAACCGTGACACCAGGTTCGTAGCGCACCAGGTCCTTGATATCGCGCGTCATTTGCCGGTCCAGTTCCGTCCGACCTAGCACACTGACCGTGGCCGGCACCTCGGCAAGAGCACGGCTGCTTTTGTTCGCGATTACGGTGAGATTTTCAACCGGGGCTGCGGCCGCTTCACCAGTTTCCTCGGCCAGGGGCGGATTCGTCGTACTCAGCAGAAGTACCGCGGTGAGAATAGTCGACCTGTTCATTCCCCAACTCCAAGATCCTGACATGCATATCCCAATGACGAATGTACAGGCATGGAGAGGCTTTCTCTTTGACCTTGATCAATCCAAAAAAAGGGCGGCAGGTCAAAAACCTGCCGCCATGCAAGGAAGCTGGAGAGCTTCCTAGTAAACGTCGTGCGTGGTGTTGTA
>JAPHSC010000209.1 GCA_026193125.1 Gammaproteobacteria bacterium | reverse complement strand
GCGCACAACGTCCATGTTGGAGCGCACACGGCCATGGCCGGGTCGGTCAAGGTATCCGGCAGCACCCATATTGGCCGGAACTGCCTGATTGCCGGGGATGCCGGGTTTTCAGGTCATATTTCCGTGGCGGACCGGGTCACGATTACTGCCCGTACCTTCGTCAACCATTCCATTCACGAGGAGGGCAGTGTCTATTCCGGCGCACTGCCCATGGACGAGGCGGGAAACTGGCGGCGTAACAGTGCCCGTTTCAGGCAGCTGGACAAGCTGGCCAAAACGGTTAAAAGACTTGATCGGGCGGCCGGGAAACGGGAAGAAGAGAAACCATGAGCGAGAGGGCTATAGACACGCAGGGAGTAATGGGACTGTTGCCTCATCGCTATCCTTTCTTGCTGGTGGACAAGGTGATTTGCTGTGAACCGGGAAAGTCCCTGACGGCGATAAAAAACGTCACCATCAATGAGCCGTTTTTCCAGGGACATTTTCCGGGCAGACCCATCATGCCGGGAGTATTCATCGTCGAGGCGCTCGCTCAGGCCTGCGGCTTGCTGGCTTTCGAGACGGTTGGCGAGGCGCCCACTGACGGCAAGGTTTTTGTATTCGTAGGCATAGACAACGCACGCTTCAAGAGACCGGTGTTTCCCGGCGATCAACTCACGCTGAAGGTGGAGTTTGCGCGCAGGGTCAGGACGATCTGGAAATTCAACACGACCGCAGAAGTTGACGGCGCTGTTGTTGCCACGGCAGAACTGATGGTGGCGCCGGGCCAATGAGTAACATTCATGCCACCGCAATCATTGACCCGGGTGCCGAGATCGCTGATGGGGTAGTCATAGGCCCCTACAGTGTCATTGGTGATGGCGTCCGAATTGGTGCGGGAAGTGAGATCGGCTCCCATGTCGTGATCAAGGGTCCGACAAGTATTGGCGAGCAGAACAGGATTTTTCAGTTTGCCTCGATAGGCGATGAGCCCCAGGACAAGAAATATGCGGGCGAGACTACCCGTCTGGAAATAGGTGATCGCAATACCATCAGGGAGTATTGCAGCCTCAATCGAGGCACCGCTAACGATCAGGGCGTGACTCGACTGGGTAACGACAACTGGATAATGGCATACGTACATATTGCCCACGACTGTGACGTCGGTAACCAGGTAATCATGGCCAATAATGTGACCCTGGCCGGGCACGTGCACGTGGGCGACCACGTGATCATGGGAGGCTTCTCGGGTGCCCACCAGTTCTGCTCAATCGGAGCGCATGCGTTTCTGGGTATGTATGCGGGTGTCAACCGCGACGTACCGCCGTATGTCACAGTCTCGGGTAACCCCGCTGAGCCCAAGGGAGTAAATCTCGAGGGCTTGAAACGCAGGGGCTTTGAAAAAGACCAGTTACGCAACATCCGTAATGCTTACCGGGTACTCTATCGTTCCGGTATGCGCTTGCAGGAAGCTACCGAAGAAATCGCCAGGTTGTCGGAAACACAGTCGGAGTTAACGATTTTTCTGGACTTCCTGACTGACCAGTCGCGACGCAGTATTATTCGCTGAGCCGGTCGGGCTTCGCCCTGGTGAATAACCAGGTTCATACGCAATCGCACAGAGGGGATCACTGACACATGCGCCTAGCCATTGTCGCTGGTGAAGCTTCCGGCGATTTGCTGGGAGCGAGCCTGATCCGTGCGTTGAAGCGGTCGGTTCCAGACCTGCAGGTGGAAGGTGTGGGTGGCCCGCTGATGCGCGATGCCGGATGCCGGTGCCTGCATGATGCAGATGAGCTGGCGGTGATGGGTATCGTGGAAGTGCTCGCTGAGTTGCCTCGATTGCTGAGGCTGCGCCGGGGCCTGGTCAAGCACTGGCGGGACGACCCGCCGAATGTGTTTGTGGGCGTGGACGCACCGGACTTCAACCTCGGCCTCGAGCGCAAATTAAGACGCAAGGGTATCAAGACAGTGCAGTTTGTCAGTCCTTCGGTCTGGGCCTGGCGGCAGCGGCGGGTACACAAGATTGCCCGTTCCACGGACCTGGTATTGTGCCTGCTCCCTTTTGAGAAAGCCTTTTACGACAGATACGATGTGCCTGCCGTCTTCGTAGGGCATCCCCTTGCAGACGAAATCCCCTTGTATCTCGACCGGTCTGAGCACAGGCGACAATTGGGCTTGCCCGAGAATGGCCAGGTCATCGCGGTGTTGCCCGGAAGCCGACGCGGCGAGCTGAAGCGTCTTGGTGCGGACTTTGCCGGCACCATTGGCTGGTTGGCCAGCCGGCGTCCCGGGCTGAGTTTTGTGTCGCCCATGGCAGGCGCAGCCGTGCGCAGGGCCTTCGAGGAAGCCCTGGCCATAGCGGCGCCCGGTGTCCAGGTGACCCTCGTGGACGGCCGTGCCCAGGCCTGCATGGCGGCGGCCGATGTGGTGGTGCTGGCCTCCGGCACCGCCGCGCTGGAAGCGGCCCTGGTGAAACGACCTATGGTGATGGCCTATCGCGTGGCCAGGCTCAGCAAGTGGCTGGCGGAGACCTTTCTCGGACTGCACTTGAAGCACTATAGTCTGCCCAACCTGTTGCATACGCCCCCGGTGGTTCCTGAATACACGATGGATGCGGTGACCCCGGAGAATCTCGGGACCGAGGTTCTTGCCTTGCTGGACCAGCCGGCGCGGCGACAGCAGCAAGTGGACGCGTTTGAGGCCATGCACCTGGAACTGCGCCAGGACGCGGCCGCCCGCGCCGCTGAGGCAGTATTAAAACTGGTGCGGTCTGCCACTCCGCAGGAGCAAGAATGAGGCCCAACCTGCTCGAGCTGAGGATGGATCGCCTGGTCGCGGGTGTAGACGAGGCGGGCAGGGGTCCGCTGGCTGGGCCGGTGGTCGCTGCCGCTGTGATACTCGACCCGCGGGCGCCTATCCAGGGCCTGGCCGACTCCAAGAAGCTTAGCGAGGCGCGGCGACGCAGCTTGTTTCCACTCGTGCAAGCCCGCGCCCTGGCATGGGGCATTGCCTGGGCGGATGCCCACGAGATCGATACCCTGAATATACTCCAGGCCACCATGCTGGCCATGCGCAGGTGCCTGCTGGGCCTCGCCGTCATACCCACCCACATCCTGGTAGATGGAAATCGCTGTCCCTCGCTGGCAGGAACCAGATTGGACTGCACCATGGAAGCGATTATTGGCGGCGATGCCCTGGTGCCTGAGATCAGTGCCGCCTCCATTTTGGCCAAGGTTGCACGTGACGCGATGATGGGGAAGCTGGATCGAGTTTATCCAGGATACGGATTTGAGGGTCACAAGGGTTACCCCACAGCAGTTCACCGGCAGCGCCTGCTTGAAGTGGGTGCCTGCCCGGTCCACCGACGCTCCTTCGCGCCGGTCGCGGCAGTTCTGGCGGGTGCGCGATGAACCCCGCATTCGTACATCTCCAGTTACACACCGAGTTCTCGCTGGCGGACAGCGTGGTGCGAATTCCGGCATTGATGCAAAGGGCGGTGGAGCTGGGAATGCCGGCTGTGGCAATGACGGACCAGAATAATCTGTTTGGTCTGGTGAAGTTTTACCAGGCTGCCCGCAAACATGGCATCAAACCCATAGTGGGTGCAGACCTGTTGGTGTGGGAACCTGAGGATCCGGCCAAGCCCAGTCGTTTGCTGTTGCTTTGCCAGGACTACGAGAATGGCTACCGCAACCTTTCGCGCCTGTTGACCCGCGCCTACCTGGAAGGGCAGCACCACGGCGTGCCCATGCTGGAGAGGGAATGGTTCGAGGGTCTGAGCGGCGGGTTGATCGCCTTGTCCGGCGGCAAGCGTGGCGATGTCGGCAGGGCCCTGCTGGCCCGGCGCGAGGAAGATGCACTGCAGGCGCTGAAATTCTGGCAAGGACTGTTCCCCGATCGGTACTACATGGAAGTGAGCCGAACCGGTCGCGAAGGTGATGAAACCTACCTGCACGCGGCCGTGAAATTAGCCGCGAACATGGACGTGCCACTGGTGGCGACCAACGACGTGCGCTTCCTGGATCAGGATGAATTTGAATCTCATGAGGCGCGGGTGTGTATTCATGGTGGCCACACGCTGACAGATCCCGGTCGGCCCAAGGATTTTTCTCCGCAGCAGTACCTGCGCAGTGCTCGAGAGATGACCGAGTTGTTCGAGGACTTGCCTGAAGCGCTGGCTAACTCGGTGGAAATTGCGCAGCGCTGCAACCTCAAGATGCAATTGGGACATAGTGTGCTGCCGGAATTCGAGGTCCCTGCAGGTTACACGACCGCCTCCTGGCTGGCCCAGGCCAGCCAGCAAGGTCTGGAGCGGAAATTGCGCTTGCGCAAAATTGCCGAAGCCGATGTCCCGGGCTACAGCGAACGCCTGGCGATTGAACTTGAGGTGATTGCCGGCATGGGGTTTCCCGGCTACTTCCTCATCGTGGCGGACTTCATTCGCTGGGCCAGGGAGAATGATGTACCGGTGGGACCGGGGCGCGGTTCCGGCGCCGGATCATTGGTGGCATGGGTGCTGGGT
>JAPHSC010000159.1 GCA_026193125.1 Gammaproteobacteria bacterium | reverse complement strand
GAGAACCCATCCCGCTCCGGTGATAGTGGTGGCGCCCTCGGTTGGTGAGGCCGACCAGCTACGCAAGGAACTGGAATTTTTCGCCGGCAGCGAGATACCGGTACTGCAATTGCCCGATTGGGAGACCCTTCCCTACGACGTCTTTTCTCCCCACCCCGATATCACGTCTGAACGTATTACCACCCTGCACCGATTGCCAGACATGACATCAGGCATCTTGGTGATCTCGGCAGCCACCCTGTTGCTGAAGCTGCCACCACAGCATTACATAGACGGACAAAGCCTGGTGGTGCAAAGCGGGGATGTCCTGGACCTGGACAGTTTCCGCCTGCGTCTGGAAGCAAGCGGATATACCTGTGTCAGCCAGGTTATGGAGCATGGCGAATTTGCGGTGCGCGGGTCTTTGATTGACCTGTTCCCCATGGGCAGCGAACTGCCCTTCCGTCTCGACCTGCTTGATGACCAGATAGATTCCATTCGATCGTTCCAACCCGCGGACCAGAGAACCGAGGCCAAACTGGATAAGGTGGAATTGCTGCCGGCCCGGGAATTCCCACTGAACGAAGCGGGCATCAGCGTCTTTCGACAACGCTTCCGCGCGCGCTTCGACGTCGACCATCGCCAGGCCATGCCCTACAGAGATGTTTCCGCGGGGAATGCAGGCAACGGCATCGAATATTACCTGTCGCTGTTTTTTGAAGAATTAGCCAGCCTGTTCGATTATATCCCGGAAGGTAGCCTGCTGATTGACAGCAACAAGGCTACCAACGTATTCGAGCAGACCTGGCAGGACATGCAGGAGCGCTTCGAGTCCAGGCGGCACGACCTCGAGCGCCCACTGCTGCGACCGGACGAAATCGCACTGACTCCAGGGGAGTTGGAGACAGCCTGGAAATTATTCCCGAGTTTGTCGGCCCAGGCCTATGAGTTACCACCGGAACAAGGCACTTCCGGCGTCAACTTTCCCAGTGCCAGACCACCACAGCTTGCCATCGATCACAGGGCGGAGGAGCCGGCCCAGGCGTTGCTGGCCTTTCTCAAGGATTTCCAGGGCCGAGTATTGATTGCCGCCGAGTCGCCCGGACGCCGGGAAGCCTTGCTGGATTTGCTCGCAGGTCGTGACAAACATGCGCCGCTGGCCGAGTCCTGGGCAGACTTCCTGAACATGGATGCACAACTTGCAGTAACCGTCGCACCATTGGAAAACGGATTGTTGCTGGAGTCCCCGGCTCTTGCCCTTATATCTGAAGGTCAACTGTTCGGCGATCGCGCAAAGCAACAGCAGCGTCGACGTAAACGTACGCAGCGAGACCCCGAGGCCATCGTGCGTGACCTCACTGACTTGCGCCAGGGGGCTCCGGTTGTACACGAAACTTGCGGCATAGGCCGCTACCTTGGATTGGAGATCATCAACGCGGGGGGAAGACTCAGTGAATTCCTCGCGCTGGAGTACGCCGGGGGCGACAAGTTGTATGTGCCCGTACACGATCTGCACCTGATTTCCCGCTACACCGGTGCCGCTGCGGAAAATGCGCCGCTGCACCGGCTTGGCAGCGAACAATGGTCCAAGGCCAAAAAACGAGCTGCGGAAAAGATTCGCGACGTAGCGGCCGAGCTGCTGGATCTGTATTCCCGTCGCGCGGCGCGGCAAGGGCTCCAATACAGAATCGATCAACGTGAGTACATGGCTTTCCAGGAGGAATTTCCGTTTGAGGAAACCCCGGACCAGGCCGTGGCCATTGAGGGGGTGCTGGAGGATATGGCTGGATCCCAGCCCATGGATCGAGTTGTTTGCGGCGATGTGGGATTCGGCAAAACCGAAGTTGCGCTGCGAGCGGCTTTCATCGCAGTACAAAATCAACAGCAGGTTGCCGTACTCGTACCCACCACGCTACTGGCCCAGCAACATTACCAAACCTTCGTGGACCGGTTTGCCGACTGGCCGGTGCGCATCGAGGTCATGTCCCGTTTTCGTAGCGCAAAGGAATCCGGGCAGGTGCTGGAAGGCATGGCCGACGGGCGGGTGGACATCGTGATCGGGACTCACAAGCTGCTTCAGCCTTACATACGCTTCAAGCGACTGGGCCTGGTTATCGTCGATGAGGAACACCGCTTCGGTGTGCGCCAGAAGGAAAGGCTCAAGTCTCTCAGAGCGGAGGTTGACCTGCTTACCCTGACCGCTACTCCCATTCCCCGCACCCTGAACATGGCGCTGGGCGGCTTGCGGGGATTGTCGCTGATCACTACGCCGCCGGAAGACAGGCTGGCGGTAAAAACCTTTGTTAGTGAATGGAATGACAGTCTGCTGCGAGAAGCCTGTCTGCGCGAAATCAAACGCGGCGGACAAATCTACTTCCTGCATAACGAGGTGGAAAACATCGAACAAATGGCTGCCAGGCTTGCCCAGCTTGTGCCGGAGGCGCGCATCGCGATCGGGCACGGGCAAATGCGTGAGCGAGACCTGGAACAGGTGATGCTGGATTTCTACCATCGGCGTTTCAACCTCCTCGTCTGCAGTACCATCGTGGAAAGTGGTATTCATGTGCCCACCGCAAACACCATCATCATTAACCGTGCCGATCGGCTGGGCCTCGCGCAATTGCACCAGCTGCGCGGCCGTGTGGGCCGGTCACATCACCGCGCCTACGCCTACCTGATCACACCACCGCGAAATTTGATGACTGGTGATGCCATCAAACGACTGGAGGCCATCGAGTCGCTGGAGGAACTGGGCGCCGGATTTACGCTGGCCACCCATGACCTGGAAATACGCGGCGCAGGAGAACTGCTGGGTGACGGGCAGAGCGGCCAGATTCAGGAAATCGGATTTTCTCTGTACATGGAGCTGCTGGAAAGGGCAGTCACGGCTATCAGGTCGGGCAAGGATCCTGACCTGGAGAAGCCGCTCGATCACGGGCCAGAGGTGGAGCTGGGGATCCCGGCCCTGCTGCCCGAAGACTATATGCCGGACGTGCATATGCGACTGATCCTGTACAAGCGCATTGCCAGCGCCGCCAGCGGGCAGGATCTAAGGGATCTGCAGGTTGAAATGATAGATCGTTTCGGCCTGTTGCCGGAGGTCGCCAAGTCGCTGTTCCGCATCGCCGAGGTGAAAATCCAGGCCCAGCCCCTGGGGATACGCCGGATTGAGGCAGGCGCGGGAGGTGGCCGGATCATGTTTGGCGAGGGTACCAGCGTGGATCCCTTGTCCCTGATCAAGCTGATCCAGAGCCAGGGCAACCGTTATCGGCTCGAAGGACCCGATGTACTCAGAATCAGGCAGACATGGGCGGACGCCGAAACACGTCTGCAAGGCGTTAAGGATTTACTGCACGCCCTGGCCCCCGGACAAGGAGCCGAGGTCAGTGTATCGGCCTGATTTGCGGCATGCTTTCCTGCAAGGCCTGCACCACATACACTAAGGCCATGAAGATACTCACACTCACCGCCGGTTTCGCTTGCGCCCTGCTCATACTGCTGGCCACAGCCAGCGCCCAGGAACCTGGCCAGGACCCAATGCGGGTCGAGCTTGACCCGGAAATTCCATGGTTCAAGGTGGAAATCATCGTATTTCGAAACCTGGATCTCATCCCTGGAGACAACGAGGTGTTCACACCGAGGGCTGAACCGCAGGTACTGCCGAATGCGCAGGTGTATCCGGACGGGGCGATAGACACCCGCATGCAGGACACAGGATCGAGCAGCACACCTGATGACCTGACCCGGGAGACCGGATCCGCCGGCATGCCGGGTAATCCGGCGGGGTCTGTATCGGTTCCCGAGTTTTCAGACGCGGGAAACGCCAGCCTCGAGACGACCGACCTCATCGCGGGTGATCTGGAGATAACAGAACCGCGGACACTGGAGGAATTGTATTTCCCTCCTGAATCGCATTTTCGACTGGTGGCGCTAGAAGAATTGTTCCCGGACGATGACGCGGGTGAGTTGTCGAGCGCCAACCCGGAGCGGGCTGGCAATCAGCCCCTGGTCGCAGAAGCAGCAGCGCCCAATCCAGGAGCGCCGCTGACTGAGGGAGAGATGGCCAGGCACGTGCTACTGCACGAATTTGAACTCGCAGACCAGGCCAAGCGCATTGGCAACCGCAAGAAATACCAACTTGTCGCCCACGTCGCCTGGATCCAGCCGGGCTACGTCCAGGCTGACGCCATGGCCTTCCCCCTGGCTGAGCTCGCGGGGGCCGCCAGCGGCCTGCAGGGCGACGTTACCCTGTATTTGAGCCGTTACCTGCATATGCAATTTAATCTGACTATCTCGGAGCCTGGCAGCACTCCTGAACAAGAACCGGGTGCAGCCTATGACAGCTTGCTGTCACTGCCAATGTCAGCTGCGGCTGATCAACCCCCGGTGCCCTCGCCGGTTTACC
Organism: Gammaproteobacteria bacterium; assembly: GCA_026193125.1. Classification (GTDB taxonomy): domain Bacteria; phylum Pseudomonadota; class Gammaproteobacteria; order Steroidobacterales; family BM003; genus CAKZML01. Next base: position 1,544 of record JAPHSC010000159.1, on the reverse strand, counting down.
GCATGGATGAAAAGCGGCGTATGCGCAGCGGTGAATTGCACTATATCGATCATCCCTTTTTCGGCGCGCTTGTACGCGTCAGCAAGGTTGATCCGGCCTTTCTGACCGCATCAGCCCTGTAAAAAGCCTTAGAGCTTTGGTACCGGCGGCAAAGCCTCTTCTTCTGATTGGTCGAGGCTTTCCCTGACCCGCGCGAACAACTCCTCTATCGAGTCGAATCCATCCGCCCGCAAGCCGCTTGAGCGCAAAGACACGTAACGGGAACTCGTTGATTTCGGGTGATGGATGCTCAGGTTCCGCACGCGCTCCACGATACGCTTGGTCAGGGCTTTAATCTGCGCCTCTTCCAGACCCTCAACCGAAACCACGAATTCACCGTTGCCACTACGGGCAACGCGATCCGTACTTCGTCGCAAGGTGCCGGCAATGGAGCGTGCCACCAGTCTCATCATGGCAGCAGCCGCCGGCTCGCCAAAGGTGTCCTGGTAGAGCTCATAGTGGTTAACCCGGAACATGATAATCGCGACAGAATCACCGCTGGAATCAGCCCGTGCACAACTCAGGGACAATGACCGGCTAAAGTCTTCCAGGGATGGCAGACCGGTCAATCGATCCAACTTGCTGGTGGCGCCGCTGGCTACCCGCCACGGGGTATTGTTTTCAGCGGAAATCAGGCTTTCAGGCGTTACAAATCCGGCTACATGGCTGAAGAATCCATTCTTGTCTTCCAGCGGCACCAGGCGCAACTGTACGGCTGAGCCGGTACTTGCCGGAAGCACCAGCATCAGGGCCACGCTTTCTCCCTTGCGCAATTGCTCTTGCAGCATCCAGCCTTCCGGCGGCGGGGGTTCAGGCATGGCCAGGGATAACAGACCCTTCCCAATCAGCGATTCCGGGGCAACCTTGAGCATCCTGGCCAGGGCCTGGTTGACATAGCTTATCGGCAGCCCCTCTTCCTGAAAATCCACTGCCAGCATGCCCAGGGGAGACACTTCCAGGAGCTTTGCAAACAGATATGGGCTTACGGCATTCAAGGAACAATCCCCCGCAACTACGGTCCTAAACTTAACACGACAGCAGCCAGTTTTTCGGTAATATGTCCCATTTTCTCAAGCCGGCAGCCTGGCTCGCCAGGATCGGGTTTTCAGCCTTGCCGAAGGTATACTAGACAGCTTGCTGCGATTCCTGCGAATCGTGTAGCCGGGCCATCCAGCAACTACGGTCAGTACGAAAGCATAAAGGATCGATAAATGAATGAGCAAAGCGGAAATCGCGCCCTTGACCAGGCTTCGCTGCGGTCGGCTATTGTAGCCCTGCAACACTACGTGTCCGAACGAATTATCGGGCAGACCACCCTGGTGAATCGGCTTCTGGTTGCCTTGCTGGCCGATGGCCATCTGTTGGTCGAGGGAGCACCCGGCCTGGCCAAAACCCGTGCGGTCAAGGTACTGGCTGACGGCATAGAGGGCGATTTTCACCGGGTCCAGTTCACTCCCGATCTCTTGCCCGCAGACCTCACCGGCACTGAGGTATATAGACCTCAG
>JAPHSC010000302.1 GCA_026193125.1 Gammaproteobacteria bacterium | reverse complement strand
CAGACGAGACGCGGGGAACGGTGAAGTTGGCGACCAGCCCCTGAGGGTAGCGGTCTAAAAGGGTGACAGGTGCCTGGTTTGTCGGGAGCTAGATGAATCCGACCTCGGTCATCAACTTGGTGAATCGCGGATCGTCACGTAACGGGTCCATCAGGGGGTCGACCACAATCTGACTCACGCCCGGATCACCTATATCCCGCGCCCGGTAGAGGGCGTCAAATGCCTGGTCGATGTTTCCCCACTGGGCATGGACCTGGGCCTGCTGATACAGGCCGTTGTCGCGATAGCCTGCCAGCAGCATAGCCATGGCGGCATCGGCTTCCTCGATGTTGCCCAGCTTGCGCTCGAGAATTGCCAGCCCTGAAAAACGCATCCAGTCCAGCGGTTCCTTGGCCACCTCAAGGGCGGCGGCTTGTGCATCTCCCAGCATATACTGGCTCATGGCGATACCGTAACGCGGCCTGGGGTAATGGGGGTCCAGCTCGAGTGTGTGGCGACATGCCCGGATAGCCTCCTCGTAGCGACGGGAAAAATACAGGGCGTGGCCCAGCGACTGGTTGGCAAAGGTCGAGATGGGATCCAGTTCCTGTGCTTTTCTCGCAGCGGCCAGGGCGGCCTCAATGTCACCGGTATTCATACAAATATGTGAGTATTCAATCTGCACGCCCACATTACCCGGGTCCAGCGCCATGGCGGTTCCAATAGCCTTGCGCGAGGCGGCCAGATCCAGCTTATAGGCGAAGGTGATGTTGGCGAGGACCTGGTAACCGTCCGCCAGTTCGGGCGCGAGCGCTATGGACTTCCTGGCAGCGTCTTCGGCCTGGCTGACCACCTGGTCCAGGTCCGCAAAATTATTCCTGGCCAATTGATCCAGCGAGTCCGCCAGGCCGGCATAGGCATTGGCGTAGTCCGGATCCAGTTCGATGGCACGCCGGTAGGCCGCCACCGCACTGTTGACCGCCGCTTCATCCGAACCCCGGTTGTGATAATGCAGCCCCTTCAGGTAGGCCTTGTAGGCTTCCGAGTTGGTGGTGCCGCCGCTGTTGATCTTCGCGGTTTCCTCGCCGAGCAGTTTACCCTTGAGCGCCTTGACCACGGCGCTGGCGATCTCGTCCTGCACGGCAAAGATGTCGGTCAGCTCGCGATCAAAAGCCTCTGACCACAGGTGGTAACCGTCACCGGCATTGATCAGCTGCGCAGTGATTCTCACCTTGGCGCCGGATTGGCGCACACTGCCTTCCAGCACCGTCGCCACGCCCAGGCGTTTTGCCACCTCGGCGATGTCGCCGGTATGTCCCTTGAAATGAAACGAGGAGGTCCTGGCAGCGACTTTCAATTCGCTGACCTTGGCCAGCATATTTAGTAACTCCTCGGACAAGCCATCGGAGAAGTACTCGTTTTCTTTATTACCGCTCATATTCACGAATGGCAGCACCGCGACAGACGCGCTTGCCGGCGCGTGCTTATCAGCCGGCTTGGGCTCCTCGGAAGCGACGGGCGTAGCGGCAGCCGCGGGCGTTTCTCTCGCCTCGGTGCGCTTAAGCCCGTCCGGAGTCAGGTCAAAAGCCCAGGCAAACACCAGTACCAGCGGAAAGCCGATACCGACCAGCAACATAATGACGCTGAATACCCAGTCCGGCGCGTTGATGTTGCCCAGGATGACATCCGAGACCTGCAAGACAATCCACGCCACAACGACATAGGCGATGCTGACCTTGAATACGTTACGGCGCTTGAGCTCGGCGAAAAAAGACATCGTTTTTTTAAATCCCGGTTGTCGCTGGCAATGATGGGACAATTTGACTGCGTTGTCGACAGCGCGAGTTAGTATGCCCCATTGGTACCTGGGTTGTGATCGTGACTTGAGGTCAATCTTTCGGCAATAATGCCGTCAGGATATAGTTGAGGGACCGGCTAAAGTCATGACCGAAACCATGAACCGCCTCGCATGCGTATTGCTGTTGTCCTGCCTGGTCGGGAGCGGCCTGGCAGGCTGCACTACCCTGGCTCCGGTCGTGTTGCCCGAGGAGGATGCGCTGCCTGCGGCAGAGACCAACTTCTGGCACCATATTGTCAACGCCCACCCTGCTGATTGGTATCACGTGCTTAACGAGGGCGAGGAAGCCCTGGATTGGCGCCTGCGGGCCATCGACAGCGCCACTGTCTCCATCGACATGGAAACCTTCCTGTGGAAACCTGACCGCAGCGGCCTGCAGATTCTTTCGGGGCTGCTGGCTGCCGCGGATCGCGGCGTGCGTGTCAGGGTTATGCTGGATGACTCCTTCACCATGCACGAGGACCTGGCGCTGCATGCCATGGATGAACATCCCAACATCGAGTACCGCATCTATAACCCCTATCGGCATCGTCAGGATAGTGTGCTGCTGCGTCAGTTATTCAACCTTGGCGATTTCTCCCGGGTGAATCACCGCATGCATAACAAGGCGCTGGTGGTAGACGGTCAGACGGCCATCATAGGCGGGCGCAATCTCGGCGATGAGTATTTCGGCTACGACGAGGCCTTCAACTTCCGTGACATGGAAGTGCTCACGGTAGGCGCGGGCGTGCAGGGCGTGGTGCACCATTTCGACAAGTACTGGAACAGCGGCTGGGCCTTCCCGGTGCACGAGATCATAAAGCCGCGCGAGGGCGCCCCGAATTTGCAGGACATGCGTGACTACCTGGCCGCCAATACGCCACCTGCTGTACCACGCGATCCGCTTGCCCTGGAAGCCTTGTGGGTTATCACCGCAACTAATGCCCATCCTGGCAACTCGGTATTCTTTTCTGATACTCCGGCCCGTGACAACCCGGCTGCCGAGGAGGAGGAGCCAAACCAGTTGGCCGCGGCACTGATGGCGCTGATTGACGACGCCGACACGGAAGTGATCCTGGTGTCGGCCTACCTGATCCCCACGCCCGAACTTGAGGGCGCAATCGAGCGTGCCGAGAAGCGCGGAGTGAATGTGCGCATCCTCACTAACTCATTGCGCTCGAACAACCACCTTGCGGCTCATAGTGCCTACCGCGGTCACATGGAGCAGCTGTTGTCCCACGGTGCAGACCTGTACGAGATGCGCGTCGATGCGGTCGACCGGCCGCTGTACATGCAAGAGCCGGTGCAGGACAAGCGCCTGGGTCTGCACGCCAAGATACTGGTCATCGACGATGACCGCGTCTTTGTGGGTAGCTGCAACCTGGACCCGCGTTCGCTCAAGATCAACACCGAGGTTGGGTTGATCATCGACAGCGAGCCCCTGAACCAGGCGCTGCGCGAAATGCTCGCTGCGGACTTCGAGCCGCGTAACGCCTGGTCGGTGAGGATGTCCGAGGACGGCAGTCTGCGATGGCATGGTGAGGACGTGGTGCTGAACGCGCCGCCTGCCGATTCGCAGGTAGAGCGCCTTGAGGACTGGTTTATCGGACTGTTGCCCATCGATGAGGAAATGTAAGTCCCTGGTGGCAGGCACCCCAATTGCATTTGCGCAAAAACATCGGAGCCGGTGCTGCCTCGCGAAGAGTACCCGCGCTTTACCTTTTCTAGATTTGTGCCATCAGCAGGATTATGTCACCTGGTGAAGTGATTCTGTTTGGACGCACACTCCCTTTGTCTGTCATTTGAAGTTCCAACTTCAGAACATCTCTCTCGCTCGCGTCGCGATCTTCGACAAGGCAGGGGATGCACTATTTGCGAGAGTAACTTTTGCAAGACACATTCCAGTCTGGATTCGCTCCATGTTTTTGCGGCAATTACGAACTGGTTTCGGCGGAAATTCTGTTATAGACATATCAAACACTAAGAAAGCCGCCGCGCTAGGGAGCGTGCAAAAACCGGCAAGAAAATCTGACCTTCTTCAGGCGCGTGGTAGCTGCAAACCCGTTTGAACATCGTTCACCTGTTTTGACATTCCTTGAAATCACACAGCCTGCAATCCGGGTCTGGTTTGTTTGTGGGTTCCATTGAGGGAAACAGGAGAAAGGTTATGACCAGGTTAGCCAGGTTGGTATTGTTACTTCTTGTGTTGCTGTCCGGTTGCGATTCGTATGACCCCGATGCGACCGCCGCATATCTTGCGGACTTGGGCATCACAGGCTACCAACTCGAACCGGCTTTCTCTTCCTCCACCTTCGATTACGTGGCGACCATTCCACCTGGTACCGATTCGATCACCGTGGAAGTCGCCAGCACTCACCAGGGTGCCACGGTTACGGTCAACGGCATACTGGTGGAATCCGACGGCGGCAGTATCACCCTGCAGCTTGCTGCGTTGACGAACACGATCAAGGTCGTGGTTCTGTCACCCGATAAAATGAGAACGCAGACGTATACGGTAATCGTGAGCAAGCAGTTGTTGAGCTATGCGGTTGGCGGCACGGTAAGCGGACTAACTGGAGACCTGACCCTGCAAAACAACGCAGGCGACGACCTGGCGATTGCTGGGGACGGCGCGTTCGAGTTCGCCATCCCCGTGACCGATGGGGATGATTATGCGGTCACCGTCAGCGCCCAGCCCGCCGGTCAGACCTGCAGCGTCACCAACGGTTCCGGCACGATCGATGCCGCCGATGTGAGCGATGTAAGCGTCAATTGCGTGGATGATGTTGCGCAGACCTACACGGTCGGTGGCTCTGTAGGCGGACTTAGCGGCAGCATGACCCTGCAAAATAATGGCGCCGACGATTTGATCGTTAATGCAATTGGGTCGTTTTCCTTCGCCACGGCCATGGCTGATGGCGCGGCCTACGCGGTTACTGTCAGCAGTCAGCCCGCAGGCCAGTTGTGCATCGTGAGCAATGGCGCAGGTACAATCTCGGGTGCCAATGTGATCAACGTCAGTGTGAGCTGCAGCGCCATCGTAGTACCGACCTACACGGTGGGCGGCACGGTCAGCGGACTCACAGGAAACGCCACCTTGCAGAACAATGGGGCGGATGACCTGCCGATTGCAGCCGACGGGCCGTTTGCTTTTTCCACAGCATTGATTGATGGCAGCACCTATGCCGTCACGGTTAGCGCGCAGCCCGATGGTCAGACCTGCACCGTCAGCAATGCAAGCGGGACAGTCTCAGGGGCGAATGTCAGTAATGTCGGCGTGACCTGTGTTGATAACGTGGTGCCGACCTACTTTGTGAGGATCACAGTGAGTGGTCTTACCGGAAGTATGCGTCTGCAGAACAATGGCGGGGACGATTTGATAGTGAGCTCCAATGGTCCCAACGCCTTCGCCACGGCACTGGATGATGGTAGCGCGTATGCCGTGACCGTCAGCGTCCAGCCCGATGGCCAGACCTGCACCGTCACCAATGGCAGCGGTATCATCGCCGGTGCGGATGTGGCGGATATCAGCGTGAACTGTGCTGATAATATTGTAT
>JAPHSC010000095.1 GCA_026193125.1 Gammaproteobacteria bacterium | reverse complement strand
GATATAGACCGAAAAGAAGCCCCAGACCGCCTCGATGATGCGCACTGGCACGGCCTTCTGTCCGAGCTTGATCGGTATCTCGGCACTGGGGTGCACCAGACGGAAGATTTCGCGCATGCCCTGCTTGTAAATCAGCAACCACCTCACCACCTTCATTCCACCACCGGTGGAACCGGCACAACCGCCGATGAAGCTTGAAAGCAGAAGTAATACCGGGAGGCCAATCGGCCAATGCACGTATTCGGTTGTGGTAAAGCCGGTGGTGGTGGAAATCGACACAGCCTGGAACAAGCCATGCACGATGGAGTCGCTCAACTTGTCGTATTCCTTGCCCCAGAGAAGTATGAGTATCGTCACAACAACCAGGCCGATTTGCAGACTCAGGTAGGCGCGAAATTCCGGATCCTGAAAATAGTGCAGCAAGCTGCGCTTTTCCCAGGCATAGAAATGCAGGGCGAAGTTGGCGCCTGAAACGAACATGAAAAATACGGCAATCAAATGAATCGTGTGACTGCTGAAATAACCCATGCTGGCGTCGTGTGTGGAGAAGCCGCCAATGGCTACAGTGCTAAAGCTGTGACCAATGGCATCAAACAACTCCATGCCTCCCGCCCAGTAGGCCAGCGCGCAGGCGATGGTCAATGCCAGGTAAATCTGCCACAGGCGGTTCGCGGTCTGGCTGATCCGCGGGGCGATACGCGTATCCTTGGCCGGCCCGGGTGTTTCGGCCTTGTATAGCTGCATGCCACCTACACCGAGCATGGGCAGCACAGCTACCGCCAGCACGATGATTCCCATGCCACCCAGCCACTGTAGTTGCTGGCGATAATAAAGTATGGATCGCGGCAGGTAGTCGAGATTGATCAACACGGTGGCGCCGGTGGTGGTGAGTCCAGCGATGGATTCAAAGACCGCATCGACGAGGGACATGTTCAGCACCCCTGCGCTCAACAGTGGCACGGCACCGGCAAACCCCAATGCAACCCAGAACAGGGCCACGACCAGGAAGCCGTCACGTAATCGAAGACTCACCTTGTAATCGCGCAGTGGTATATAGATCAGCGACCCCAGGATAAAAAGACCGGCCGCCGAAAACAGGAAGTTGGCGGTCTGGCCATCGCCGTAAAAGGCGGCGACACCGGCCGGAGGCAGCATGAATATGCTGAATGCCATGAGCAAACGACCGAAGATTCTGGTGACTGCGCCTAGATGCATATCCTGAAAGAATCCTTGCGGGCGACACTGGATCTGATTTGAACGGGCAGCCTCGAAGCCGGCCGACTACAGATAACTGATGCCAACCTGGAACAGTTGTTCAACCTTCTTCAGGGCGCGCTTGCGTTCCGTTATAAACAGAATCACATGATCATCGGCCTGAATTACGGTGTCGTGATGAGCCATCAGGACCTGGTCGCCGCGCACAATCGCCGCGATATCCGCACCCCTGGGAAGCTTGATGTCCTCAATCATCCTGCCAACCACCCTGGAGGTTTTCTCGTCACCGTGGGCGATGGCCTCAATGGCCTCGGCGCTGCCGGTGCGTAGCGAATGCACACGCACGACATCACCACGCCTCAGGTGCGTGAGCAATGCGCCGATCGTGATTTCCTGCGGCGAAATTGCGATGTCTATACTTCCCTGTTCGACCAGGGAAGCGTAAGAAGGGCGATTGATCAGCGCCATTACCTTGTGTGCACCCAGGCTCTTGGCCAACATGGCCGAGAGAATGTTGGCCTCTTCCGCATTGGTCAATGCCACGAACACATCGGCGTTATCGATGTTTTCCTCCAGCAATAACTCTTCATCGGCCGCGTCACCGCACAGCACCACGCTGTGATTGAGTTGCTCGGAAATCTTGCGTGCTCGCTCGGGATTGCGTTCGATGATGCGTACGTGATTGGTTTGTTCCAGGGCCTTGGCCAACTGGAAGCCGATGTTACCGCCCCCGGCGATGAACACCCTGCGTACCGGGTCCTCAAGCCTGCGCATCTCGCTCATGACCGCGCGAATGTCCTTGCGTGCGGCGATAAAGAAAACTTCGTCACCGTCTTCAATCACCGTGTCGCCGCTGGGCTTGATACTTTTACCACCGCGGTAGATTGCCGCCACGCGACTGTCGACATCCGGAATGTGTTTACGCAGCGCCCGTATCTGCTGACCAACCAGCAAGCCGCCCTTGCGCGCCCTCAGGCCAACCAGACGCACGCGGCCGTTGGCGAACTCCAGGGCCTGCATCGCCCCCGGATACTTGATCAACTGTTCGACGTATTCACATACCAGGTGCTCCGGACTGATGCGTACATCCACCGGCATGGCGTCCCGGCCGAACAATTCCTTGTGGCTGAGGTAGGCGCCCGAGCGAATACGTGCGATTTTGGTGGGGGTATGAAACAGAGTGTAGGCAACCTGGCAGGCGACAATATTGACCTCGTCACTGTCGGTTAGCGCGATAATCATATCGGCGTCGGCGGCGCCGGCTCGCTCCAGGACATCGGGATGCGAAGCCTCGCCCTGCACGGTGCGAATATCCAGCCGGTCCTGCAGTTCCCTGAGGACATCGCCGTTCAGGTCCACGACGGTCACATCGTTGGATTCATCCTTGGCAAGATTGTATGCGGCAGTGGAGCCAACCTGGCCGGCTCCGAGGATGAGTATGTTCATAGTGTTGTCTCGTCCAGCATGCTGGAGTCATCCAATTCCGGGCCCAACGGCACCGTAGCATATGTTTCCGCCGGGCTGGAGTGCCCCGGTCCTTTCCGGCGACGGCAGTCACCGCCTTTCACGCGCTATGCAGGATTGTACCCCAACTGGGTGCGGGCGAAATCCGTGCTTGCCTGTTGCTACAGTACCACCAGGTTGGCGTAGGCCATGACCAGCCATTTACTCCCGGCATGCTCAAAATTTACCTGTACCCTCGCATGCGCCCCCTGGCCCTCGTAATTCAGGATCACCCCGTCGCCAAACTTGCTGTGCCTGACGCGCTGGCCCAGTCTTACACCCGCCGGAGCAGGTTCCTGGCTGGCGAAACGGCCGGCCTGCAGTGGCCGGCTGACCTTGACCTGGGGCCGGATTTCTTCAATCAGGTCCTGGGGGAATTCATGCAGAAATCGTGAAGGGATGGCAAAAGTGTCGACACCGTGCAGACGCCTCTGCTCGGCATAGGTCAGGTAGAGATGTTGCATGGCCCGGGTGGCACCCACGTAGCAAAGACGGCGCTCCTCTTCCAGGCCGTTGAGGTCGTTGAGGGAACGCTGGTGGGGAAACAAGCCGTCTTCCATGCCGCAAATAAAAACCACCGGAAATTCCAGACCCTTGGCCGAGTGCATGGTCATCATTTGCACGCAGTCTTCCCAGGCATCCGCCTGCCCCTCGCCGGCCTCCAGTGCCGCGTGGGACAGGAAAGCAGCCAGCGGGCTCATCTCCACTTCCGGGTCGGTATCCGGTTCGAAGCCTCGCGCCGCACTGACGAGTTCCTCAAGGTTCTCTATACGCGCCTCGCCACGCTCGCCTTTCTCTTTCCTGCAATGTTCGATCAGACCGGTGACCTGGATGACCCGGTCTATTTGTTCATGCAGGTCCAGGTCGGCAACACTCTGGTCCAGGTCCTCGATGAGCCGCAGGAAATCGTGCACTGCCCTGGCGGCCCGGCCGCTCAGGCCATCGGCAATACATGCGCCGGCGGCTTCCCACATGCTGGTAGCGTTGTCCCTGGCGTACTGACGAATGATGTCAACGGTGCGGCTGCCTATCCCCCGGGTCGGTGTGTTGATGACCCGTTCCATGGACGGATCATCAGCGCGATTTTCGATCAGACGCAGGTATGCCAGGGCATCCTTGATCTCTGCGCGTTCGAAAAAGCGCAGGCCGCCATATACGCGGTAAGGCATACGGGCATTGAGGAAGGCTTCTTCCAGCACTCGGGACTGGGCGTTGGAGCGATATAACACCGCGACCTCGCTGCGGTTATTGCCCTGGGCAACCCACTCCTTGATACGCCCGACCACGAAATCCGCTTCATCACGCTCGTTGAAGGCCGAGTAGACTCGAATTGGGTCGCCCTCGGCGTCGCTGGTCCACAGATTTTTACCCAGGCGGGAACTGTTGTTCGCGATCAGCGCATTGGCGGCTGCCAGGATGTTGCCGGTAGACCGGTAATTCTGTTCCAGTCGCACGGTGCGGGTGCCCGGGAAATCCTTCTCGAACTGGTGAATATGTTCGATGCGTGCGCCGCGCCAGCCGTAAATGGACTGGTCATCGTCACCCACCACGAAGGGCTTGCCGTGCTTGCCTGCCAGCAGCCGCAGCCAGGCGTACTGAATGCGGTTGGTATCCTGGAACTCGTCCACCAGCAGGTGTTGGAAACGCTGCTGGTAGTGAGCCAGCAGGCTCTCGTCCTTGAGCCACAATTCGTGCGCGCGCAAGAGCAGTTCGGCGAAGTCCACCACACCGGCCCGGTCACAGGCTTTCTGGTAGGCCGCGTACAGCGCCACCAGCTGCGCACGCATCGGATCACCCTCGGTGTCGATATGTTCCGGTCGCAGTCCCTCGTCTTTCTGGGCATTGATAAACCACTGCACGTCCTTGGGTGGCCAGCGGGTGTCGTCTATATCCAGGCTCTTGAGCATGCGCCGGATCATGCGGTACTGGTCTTCCGAGTCCAGTATCTGGAAGCTCTGGGGCAGGCCGGCCTCGCGCCAGTGTATGCGCAGGAGACGGTGTGCCAGGCCATGAAAAGT
>JAPHSC010000185.1 GCA_026193125.1 Gammaproteobacteria bacterium | reverse complement strand
GGTAATCATCGATACCGCCAATTACCTGAACAATACGCAGCCGAACCTGGCTAATCAGGGCATGCTTACCGGCCCGGCCCAGGAAGCGGCGACAATCAATGACGTGCGCACGGTTCCCGGAATATCCCCCGGCGGCCGCTTCGCTTCTGCCTGGCCGCTATGGGACGGCACGAATCGGGTATTCGTCAGCTGGAGTCTCTGTCAGTTGCAGATTGTTGATCCGCTGGCCGCACCCGGGACCGTGTCACCGTTGCTCCCCTGTACCGACACCAATTTGCAGAATCCGCTTGCTGTTGAAGCGCAGCCGGCCTATGGAATCTGGGCCTACAATCTCAGCGACGATACCCAGTTACCGATAGTCGTTGCCGAGCCCGGATTCATATACACCGACGTGGCCGTCGCGCAGCCGCGCGCGCGCCCGGAAGTTATCGTGGATGGCGCCTTGTCCGGCAACTTCGATCCGTCGCTGGTCGGTGAAGATGCCGGTATCCTCAAGATTCGCAGTGTCTACGACATGAATGGCGTCGACACGGCCGTGCCGGATATTGGCACTCTGGCTGATCCGGCAATCACCCTGGCGGATGCGCGACCCGCACGTTTCCTGCGGCTGTATAAGGCGGTCGGAATCCCGGACGATCTGACCAGGGATTTTGATAATTCGGCTTTCGGCGTCTCTGTCCAGTTTGGCATGCGCGAGATTGTCGGCTATGCGCCGGTGGAGCCGGACGGCTCGGTAATGATCAAGATTCCGGCGGATGTACCGATAACCTTTGATGTGGTTGACAAGGCAGGTCGTCGCATTGGTCAACGGCATCAAAATTGGGTGCAGGCAAGACCCGGTGAAACCGTCGCGTGTATGGGCTGTCATGACAATGCACTGGGCGTATCGCATGGGCGTAGCGACGCATTTGCATCTGCTTATTCGGGCGCCACGGGCAACGGTGTGCCGTTCCCCAATACCGACCCGCTGGCTTATCCCACGCTCAATATGGGCGATACGATGGCGGAAGCACGCGCTGGAGAAGTTCCGGCTGCCCTGGATCCGAATGTAGACATGGTGTACGAGGATGTCTGGACCTATCCGCCCACCGCTGGCCGGCCCATTGATGACCCCTTTAGTGTGCGCTATGCAGACCTGGTCCTGACCCCGCCACCCGAAATCTTCGACTGTTTTCCCTGGACCGCAGACTGCCGGGTGCTGATTAACTACGAAGCCCACATTCAACCGCTGTGGGATGCCTCGCGTCCGGTCATCGATCCGGTTACCATGCTTGAGATTGATAATCATCGTTGTACCGACTGTCACGCATTGCGAGACCCCATGGACCAGTTGATTGATCCTGTAGATCGCGGCCAGCTTGAGCTCACCGGTAACGGATCCGCGGCGCAGCCGTTGCATTTCGTGTCATACCGGGAGTTGCTATTCGGAGATTTCCGGGAAGAAATTCGCGATGGCGCGGTTCAGGACGTGTTGACTGACCAGGGCAATGTCGACATCAATGGTGATCCGATCCTGGAGCCAGAGCCGATTCCATCGCCACTCACGGCAGCCGGGGCGAACAGTCGGCCGGCCTTTTTCTCCCGCTTTGGCGTCAATGGTGCCCACCCTGAATGGTTGAGTCCGGCTGAATTGCGGCTGATATCCGAGTGGCTGGACCTGGGCGCGCAGTATTACAACAATCCCTTCGACGCGCCGGTGAACTGATGCTGCGTGGATTCTGGCTGGCCATTGGATTGCTGCTGCTGTCAGCCAGTGTGGCGGCGGAAGATGACGTGCAGTTTGTAGTGGTAGCCGACCCCTATATTGAACTGCACACCGGTCCGGGATCTGGCTATCCCATTACACAGATTATCGAACGCGGACAACAGGTCGGCATTCTCAAGCGGCGTACTGATTGGTTCAAAGTCTCGAGTCCTGATGGTCGCGAGGGCTGGGCCAGCCGCGAGCAAATGCAACTGACCTTGCAGCCATCCGGCAAACCGGCTGATTTTCCGGACGCGGGCAGGGAGGCCTTTGACAAACGTCGCTGGGAATGGGGCTTGCTGGCGGGTGATTTTGGTGGCGCCACCGCCTATACGGGTTTTGGCTCCTACCGCTTCTCGCGTCATTTGGCGATAGAGTTAAATGCGTCACAAATTTTGGGAAATTTCTCTGATGGCTACGGTTTAAGTGCGAATATCGTGCATACATTTGTCCCAGAGTGGCGTGCGTCACCTTTTTTCTCGCTCGGGACAGGGATAATCCATATTGAGCCGAAAGCGAGTCTGGCGCAGACCCCCGACCGCGATGATCAGACTGCGATAGTCGGTGTTGGAGTCAGCTCCTATCTGTCACGTCGCTTTATCGTGCGGCTGGAGTACAAGAGTTACGTGGTTCTCAGTAACCGCAATGAAAACGAGGATGTCGACGAATGGAAAGCAGGATTCGCAATATTTTTCTGAACATCGCAGGTGTTCTTGCCTCGCTGAGCCTGGGTGTCGCGAATGTGTCGGCCCAGGAGTCGGGCGCGGCCCCTGAAGTTATCAATCCCGCTGTCGAACGCAGAGATATCGATGTTGCCGCGATAGATACCGAAGATTTTGAAATTACCGGATTTGTCGGTTTGATGAGCGTGGAGGATTTTGAGACCAACCTCGTATACGGGGCCCGTCTCGGATATCACATCAGCGAGTCGTTTTTCGCGCAGGCCAGCTATGGCAGGACCGAGGTGGGGACTTCAAGCTTTGAGAAGCTTGGTGGTGGCGCCGAACTGTTAAGTAATCGGGATCTCGCCTATTACGATCTGTCTCTGGCTTACAACCTGTTTCCTGGTGAAGTGTTCATCGGTTCCAAGCATGCGCTTAACAGTGTTGTGTACGTTATAGGCGGCCTGGGCAGCACAGATTTTGCCGAGGATAATCACTTTACGATCAATTTTGGCTTTGGCGTGAAGGTGTTACCCACGGATTATCTCTCTGTCAGTTTCGATGTCAGGGACTATATGTTCGATATCGATATCACTGGCGAAAACAAGACCACGCATAATCTGCAGGGCACCCTAAGCATTGGTTATTTCTTCTGAGGAATGTAGTCGAGTGATAGCAAAAAGCAGATTTCGCAATGTTCTTGCCGGCTTGCTGGTGATCGTCCTGTCGACGCCGGCGCTCGCTGGTGTGGTAGAGAAACCGGCCCCCGCATTCTCCTTGCCTGATAGCACGGGACAAACGGTGTCACTGAATGATTTCCATGGGCAGGTGCTATTGATTAACTTCTGGGCCAGTTGGTGTGGCCCGTGTCGGCAGGAAATGCCCCTGCTGGAAGAACTGCACCAGCGCTATGAACCCCTGGGCTTTACCCTGTTGGGCATCAACGTAGATGAAGACTCAGCGTTGGCTGACAAGTTCCTGCAGGGTATGCCGGTAAGTTTCCCGATACTCTATGACCGGACGAATAGCGTTAGCAAGGCCTATGACGTCATCGCGATGCCGACCACGGTCATTGTCGATCGCGAAGGCCGAGTACGCTTTGTCCATTACGGTTACGAAGCCGGCTACGAAAATGATTATCAGGATCAGGTGCGAACCCTGATCAGGGAGTAGGCATAGTTTATGCAAGCTTTATTGCGAGTAGCAGTGGTGGCGGCGCTGGTTCAGTTGACAGCGTGCTCGAACATCGAGCCCTGGGTAAAGCCCTATGAACGGGCGAATCTTGCTACCGAAGAAATGAGTTTTGATCGCAACCCGGTTTGCGAATCCTACATGAACCATGTGTTCGAGGCTCGTGAGGGTGCGCGTGGCGCATCCGGCAGTGCGGGCGGCGGCTGCGGGTGTAATTGAGCATGCCTTCAAGATATTCCCTCAATTCGTTGCTTGCGCTACTGGCTTGCGTTGCAGTGATGCAGCCATGCATGGCGCAGGTGTTACCGGATGATCGAGCCGATGTGCTCTACCATTCCTATGACGGTGGCGGTGTGACCATTAACGGCCCGTCCTTGCTGGCGCGCAAAAAAGTAACTAAAGATCTCTCGCTCTCGGCTAACTATTACGTAGATTCCATCAGCAGTGCCTCCATCGATGTACTGAGTTACGCGAGTCCATACAGTGAAAAGAGAACCGAAGTATCAGTTGGCGCCGATTATCTGCTCGGCGATACCATTCTGAGTGCAGGATTTACCAGCAGCGACGAGAACGATTTCAAGGCGGATACCGCGAACTTCGGTGTTCGCCAGGAGATTTTCGGTGGCTTGACCTCGGTCAGCCTCGGATTTGCCCAGGGTTCGGACGAAATTGGCCAGGTCACAGATCCAGATTTTACCCGTGACGCCGATAGACGCTTGTATCGCATGGGTGTCTCGCAAGTCGTCAGCAAGAAATTCGTCATGAACCTCGATTTCGAAGCGATCACGGATGAGGGCTTTCTGAATAACCCGTACCGGCAGGTGCGCTATGAAACGGTCGGCGGTTCGGGATTCCTGTGGCAGCCGGAAATTTATCCTTCGACGCGCACGAGTAGTGCGTTTGCCGTGGGTGGGCGTTATTTCCTCGGTGAGGGCTCCGTGGTTCATGGTAATGCACGGCTTTATACCGACACCTGGGGCATAGACGCCTGGAATGCCAAGGCGGGCTATACCTACATCTTCCGCAGCAAATGGTTATTCGATTTCAGTTACCGTTATTACACCCAGACTGCCGCTGACTTCTATAGCGATCTCTTCCCGTATGTCGATGCGCAGAATTTCCTGGGCCGCGATAAGGAAATAAGCACTTTTAACGACCACAGTCTTCGGCTCGACGTGACTTATGACTTCCCCGTCGAAAAGTGGGATTTTCTGAAGCGCGGCACACTCAACCTGAGTTATAGCTATATGCTGTTCAGTTATGATGACTTCCGCAATGTGCTGGATGGCAGTCCGGCAGGTAGCGAGCCCCTGTATGATTTCAATGCCGGAGTGGTTACCTTGTTTGTGTCAGTCTGGTTCTGACACAGCATACTCCCGTATTCTGTATTGGTCGGCAGATGTCGCTCGAATTTGAGGGCTTGGTGCGTTGCGAAAACTTATTTTTATCCTGTCTCTGCAAGTGATTCCGCTGCTCTGGTCTGGTCTGGTGCAGGCCGAGTGGTTTGCCGAGGAACAGGAGAAGATGGGTACCCGGGTCGAGATCCAGCTGTGGTCAGACGATGCCACCGTCGCGGCGGGGCTCATAGCGCAGGGCATGGCAGAACTGGATCGCATAGAAGAGCTGATGAGTACCTATATTCCGACCTCGGAGATGAGTCGGGTAAACGAAAAAGCCTATGCGGATCCACAGCCGGTTTCGGCTGAGCTATTCGGGCTGCTGGAGACTGCCATCGAGCTATCGGAAGCAACCGGCGGAGCCTTCGATATCAGTTACGACAGCGTCGGCCAGCTTTACGACTTTCGCGCCGGCAAACACCCGGACGCCAAGCAGATTGAGGCTCAGCTCGAAAATATCGACTATCACCACATCATTCTCGATAAGGCAATGCAGACGGTGGCATTCAAGACACCGGGTGTGCGGATTAACCTGGGTGGCATAGCCAAGGGCTACGCGGTTGAAAAAGTAATTAACCTGTTGCGTGAGGCCGGGATTGAGCACGCGCTGGCGGCGGCTGGCGGCGATACCCGCATCCTGGGCGATCGCCTGGGTAAGCCCTGGATTGTAGGGATTCGTGATCCAGGCAAACGGGATGGAATATTTACCCGTATGGCACTGAATGATGAGGCAATTTCCACCTCCGGTGACTACGAGCGCTTCTTTATCGAAGACGGCAAACGCTAT
>JAPHSC010000004.1 GCA_026193125.1 Gammaproteobacteria bacterium | reverse complement strand
GGACTATATCTCTATTGCCTTGAGCAGTTTACTCAATGCATTGTGCCGGTCCGCACTTGATATTGTTTGTCGGCGGGACTGAAATCCTGCCCGAATCGGCTACTCCACCGTCACCGACTTGGCCAGATTACGCGGCTGGTCCACGTCTGTGCCCTTGAGTACTGCTACGTGATACGAGAGCAGCTGGAGCGGGATGGTGTAGAGCACCGATTCCTGCAGGTGTTCGATATGATTTGGCATTTCAATCACCGTGACCCCCGGTTCACTCTTCATGCCCGAGGCAGGATCGGCAAACACAAACAGCTCACCACCCCTGGCCCGCACTTCCTGCAGGTTGGACTTGAGTTTTTCCAGCAAGGCATTGTTCGGCGCTACCGCTATTACCGGCATGTCATCGTCTACCAGCGCCAGGGGACCGTGTTTCAATTCGCCGGCGGGATAGGCTTCGGCGTGGATATAGGATATTTCCTTCAGCTTCAAGGCGCCTTCCAGGGCGATGGGATACTGAATGCCTCGACCCAGGAACAGTGCGTGCTTTTTGTCGGCGAAACGCTCCGCCAGAATACGGATGGTTGCGTCCAGTTCCAGGGCCTTCTCTATCAGGGCCGGCATGGCCTGTAGCTGGCGTACCCAACCCGCTTCTTGCTCGGGCGTCGCGCCATGATGCCTGGCCAGCACTAACGCCAGTAACGACAGCGCCGCCAGCTGAGTGGTGAAAGCCTTGGTGGAGGCCACCCCGATTTCCGGACCTGCCCGGGTCATCAGCACCAGCTCGGACTCACGCACCAGTGAACTCTCCGGCACATTGCATATGGACAAGGTGGACAGGTAGCCGCCCTCTTTGGCCAGGCGCAGGGCCGCCAGGGTGTCGGCGGTTTCTCCAGATTGGGAAATAGTCACAAAAAGGCTGTCCGGGCTGACCACCGGATTGCGATAACGATACTCGCTGGCGATGTCGACCCGACAGGGAATACGGCATAACTCCTCGATCAGATAGCGCGCCACCATGGCAGCGTGGTAACTGGTACCACAAGCGATGATGTCCACGCTTTTGACGCGGGCGAAGACCCGGGCGGCATCCTGACCAAATGCCGCCTCAAGCACTCGACTATGGCTTATGCGTTCGCTCAGGGTGTTGGCCACGGCCAGCGGCTGCTCGTAGATTTCCTTGAGCATGTAATGGCGAAACTGACCGCGCTCCACCGCGTCATTGCTCAACTCGCTTTCCCTGACCGGGCGCTCTACCTGGCTTCCCTGGGCATCGAAGACGGTTATTGACTCACGGTTAATCCTGGCGACATCACCTTCCTCCAGGAAGATGAACTTGCGCGTGACCGGCAACAGGGCGGAGACATCCGAGGCGACGAAATTCTCACCAATACCCAGGCCCAGCACCACCGGCGCACCCTGTCGCGCGACGATAATGGTTTCCGGATCGGTCTGGCTGATCACCGCCAGAGCATACGCTCCATCCAGTTCCTTGACCGTGCGCTGGACCGCGGTGAGCAAGTCGTCGGCGCCCTTGCTGCGATAATGAATACGATTGGCAACGACTTCGGTATCGGTCTCCGAGGTGAATGCGTAACCCAGGTCGACTAGTTCGTCCCGCAGGATCTCGTAATTCTCGATAATCCCGTTATGCACCAGCGCCAGGGTATCACCCTGGGATACATGTGGATGGGCGTTGCGTTCGCTGGGCGCGCCGTGGGTAGCCCAACGTGTATGGGCAATACCTGTGCCGCCAACGCATGGCGTAGCCTCAAGCGCTTCCTCGAGTCTGGCCACCTTGCCATGGGCCCGCACCCGGCTGATCTTGCCATCGGTGCCCAACAAGGCGACACCGGCGGAATCGTAACCGCGATATTCCAGGCGACGCAGACCCTCCAACAGGATAGGCACTGCGTTGCGCTCGGCGACCACTCCAACTATTCCACACATAGAGTTCGGTTCCTGCTCGTTATTTAACGGTCTTTTTCTCGGGACGCTTCCATCCGGGTATCACGACCTGCCGCGCCCTGGCCACGGTCAACTTGTCCGCGGGCGCTGACTTGGTAATAACCGATCCGGCGCCGAGCACTGCCCCGGCGCCGATTTCAACCGGCGCCACCAGCAGCACGCCGGAGCCAACAAATACACCATCTCCAATCACCGTCTCGTGCTTGTTTACACCGTCATAGTTACAGGTCACGGTTCCGGCGCCTACGTTGACATGCTCGCCCACCCGGGCGTCGCCCACATAGGTCAGGTGATTCACCTTGCTGCCCTTGCCGATGCGGCTCTTCTTGATCTCGACGAAATTGCCCACCTTGGCCTGGTCGTCAAGCTCGACTCCCGGCCGCAGGCGTGCGAAGGGCCCGAGGGTGCAGGCACGACCGGCCCTGAGCTGCTCCATCACCACGTTGGATAACACTTCACAGTCATCACCCAGCTCCACGTCCTTGAGCCAGGCATTGGGTCCGATTTTTACCCGGTCACCCAGCACTACCCTTCCCTCAAATACCGCATTAACGTCGATGAAGACATCCCTGCCGCATTCCAGTGTTCCACGCACATCCACCCGGGCCGGATCGGCCAGGGTGACACCCGCGCGCATCAGCTGCTCAGCCTGGCGGCGTCGGTAGATGGCCTCAGCCCGGGCCAGATGCAGCTTGTCGTTGATGCCGAGTACTTCGTCCTCGTCGTCGCTGGCAACTGCCGCAACCGCGAGTTTTTCAGCCACGGCCATGGCGACGATATCGGTCAAATAATATTCTCGCTGCTGATTGTCAGCCTTCAGGTCACCCAGCCAGGCACGCAGATGCTCGGCCCGGGCGGCCAGCAGCCCGGTATTGATTTCCCGCACCCGGCGCTGATACTCGTTGGCATCCCGATGCTCAACGATGGCCTCCACCGCACCATCCTCGGCCCGAATAATACGGCCATAGCCGGCAGGGTCCGCCATTTCCACTGTGAGCAAGGCCAGCGGTGCCTTCTCCAAACGGCCTAGCAGATCCTTCAGGGTAGCCGTCCTGATCAAGGGCACGTCGGCGCATAACACCAGCACATCGTGGTCCTGCGGAATATGCGGAATGGCCTGCAGCACGGCGTGACCGGTGCCCAACTGCTCTTCCTGCAACACCCAGTTAACCTGGCTGTCGTCGAAGACCTGCCTGACCCGCTCAGCGCCATGACCATAAACCACATGCACGGCGTCGGCGTGCAGCTCCTGGCAGCGCTCCAGGACATGCGCCAGCAAGGGCCGACCTGCCAGGGGCTGTAAAACCTTGGGCAAGTCGGATTTCATGCGCGTGCCTTGACCGGCAGCCAGTACCACTATGCTCAGTGCCATATATCGAGGTCTCTCGGCCTAAAACCAGCCCATGATAATACCCCAGGCGGGGCTGAGACGGTGTGAATCGGGTCCCATCTCTGGCACGGGCAGGCGGGCTTCCAGGAACGGAAACGCAACTGTCGGCGGCGGCCGCAGCGTGGTCTGTGCCAGGCCTGGGCGCTGGCGGGATTAGCGCTTGGCCTACTCGCGTAACTTCTGGATGGCTTTAAGCTGGGCGCTGATCACGGCCAGTTCGCTCTCCGCCGCCGCCATATCAAAAAGGCGTAGGGTGCACTCTGTGCAACGCAAGGAACGGTGCGTAGAACGCACCCTGCGGCTCAACGGCCGCCGGGGTCTTCGGCGCAACCAGGTATTCATCCCAGGATCTGGGCCTGGCAGCCCAAGCAGACCGCCGCAGTGAATTTACCGGGGTTCGCCAGGCTCCCTACCGCTTGGCCTGCTTGCGCAGCTTCTGGATCGCCTTGAGCTGGGCACTGATCACGGCCAGCTCGCTCTCGGCGGCCGCCATGTCAAAGTCGGCTTCATGGTTGTCTATGGCTTCCTCGGCCCGGCGCTTGGCATCCATGGCCGCCGCCTCGTCCAGGTCATGCGCGCGCATGGCGGTATCTGCCAACACCGTCACCTGGTAGGGCTGCACTTCCAGGGCGCCGCCGGTGACGAAAAAGAACTGCTCTTCGCCATCTTCGGTCTGGACCCGGACTTCGCCCGGACGCATGGTGGTAATCAAGGGTGCATGCCGGGGAGATATGCCCAGGTCGCCCTGGCTGGCAGGTGCGAACACCATGGTGGCATCACCGCTGAAAATCTCGCCTTCTGCGCTGACGATGTCGACCCGAATTGTGCTTGCCATGATGGGTATCCCTTGCCGCTTACTTCAGCGTCTCAGCCTTGGCCACGGCTTCGTCTATGGTACCGACCATGTAAAAGGCCTGCTCGGGCAGGTGGTCATAGTCACCGGAAACAATGCCCTTGAAGCCGCGAATGGTTTCGGCTGCGGTTACGTACTTGCCCGGGCTTCCGGTAAAGGTCTCGGCCACGAAGAAAGGCTGGGACAGGAAGCGCGTGATTTTGCGTGCACGGAAAACGGACTGCTTGTCCTCCTCGGACAACTCATCCATACCCAGGATCGCAATGATGTCCTGCAATTCCTTGTAGCGCTGCAGGGTGGCCTGCACGGCACGGGCCGTATCGTAGTGGTCCTGGCCAATGACCAATGGATCCAGCAAGCGGCTGGTGGAATCCAGGGGGTCCACAGCCGGGTAGATACCCAGCTCGGCGATCTGACGTGACAGCACCAGGGTCGCGTCAAGGTGAGCAAAGGTGGTGGCAGGTGACGGATCGGTCAAGTCATCCGCCGGCACATAGACTGCCTGGAACGACGTGATCGAACCGGTCTTGGTGGAGGTGATACGTTCCTGCAAGGCGCCCATTTCGGAGGCCAGGGTAGGCTGGTAACCCACCGCGGAAGGCATACGACCCAACAGTGCCGATACTTCGGTTCCGGCCAGGGTGTAACGGTAGATGTTATCGATAAACATCAGCACATCACGGCCATCATCACGGAACTTCTCGGCCATGGTCAGACCTGACAGCGCCACACGCAGACGGTTGCCCGGCGGTTCGTTCATCTGGCCGTATACCAGGGCCACCTTGTCCAGCACCCCGGATTCCTTCATCTCGTGGTAGAAGTCATTACCCTCACGAGTCCGCTCACCCACGCCGGCGAATACCGAGTAGCCGGAATGTTCAATCGCGATGTTGCGAATCAGTTCCATCAGCGTAACGGTCTTGCCTACACCGG
>JAPHSC010000374.1 GCA_026193125.1 Gammaproteobacteria bacterium | reverse complement strand
TAAGCGATGTTGAGCCGCGGAGTGTAACGACGCGGACCCGAAGGGCAAGCCTCCGCAGGAGGCGCAGTAAAGTAGGTCACTACTTACCTTGGCTGGCTATCCGTCCTTTTGAGGGTCGGCGTCCCAGCCCACGCGACTACCGGGTTAGGTTCTGTCAGATCCCGGCGGGCGTGAGCGGCGTTTTAAATAAGGAACACCCCCGGTCCGCAAGGGCCGGGGGTTTTTCTTTGTCTGCGATTTAGTGGACCTGATGTTTCCGGCTTTTATTCTTCCGGGGCCTTCTCGAGTGTCGCGTAATAGGCCGCCAGGTTGGCTATGTCATCCTCGCTAAGCCCCTTGACCTGCTTTTTCATTTCTTTGTTGTCGAGAGTCCCGTCCTGGTACCCTTTCATTGCCTGGACGAAGTCGGCTTCTGCCAATCCGGCGATGGGTGGATAGTCCTCGTCACCCCAGCCATCATCCCCGTGGCACATTGCACAGTCCTCGATCAGCGCTTCGCCCGCTGCAGCGTCGCCCGCAAGCGCGGGTCCGGTAAACACCAGGCAACCGGATAGCAGTAATGCTAGTGACATCTTTTTCATGGTCTGTTCCTCTGGTTAATCAAACCGAAATCTAATTGATATTGTATCTACCCATTCTTAACGCGGGATGAACGTGCGCTGGACAAAGCGCGGGTGTCTATGAATTTCGCGGTATGGCTAGCACAAGCCGCCTGCGCGGTGTTGCAGCGCCGCCGGCGGGGAAATATTTCTGCCTGGCAAAATATACTCTCTTCTACTCCTGGCCGTGAGAGGGTAATCGCATCGCCCGTCGAGCGATGTCGGCGCGACCGCAGAAAGGGCCTCGCCTGGCCAGATTGAGGCTCCCTTTACAGTCGCAAGATATCAATTCAAGCTAGCTACACATCGACGAGTTCAGGACGAAGCATGCGTATCCTATTACTGGGGCACCGGGAAATCGCCAGCAACCTGGGTATCAGCCTGCTGGTGCAGGGTTTGCATCAATTTGACCTGAGAATCGCCTTGTCTGGCGCGGGCGAGGAAGCACACCCAGACCATCCTTCGGAACTTGCCGAGCTGAACAAGATTGAACAGTCGATGTGCGATGCACTGGATGAAGGCTTGCCAGGCACGGCAGCGGCCCGGGTCGGGCTATTTGGGTTTAAGGACCTGGCAAAACAAACCGGCCATCCTGTTGAGCTGCTCTCCAGCCCAAATTCCAAGGATGGTCTGGAGAAGCTGAGAAACTGGGCGCCTGATCTGATCCTGTCGCTGCGCTACCGCAAGATCCTGTACGAGGAAGCCATTGCGCAACCCACATTGGGCGTGCTGAACCTGCACTCGGGACTACTACCGAGATTTCGTGGCGTAATGGCAACATTTCACGCGATGTTGGAAGGCACCGAAAAAATCGGCAGCACTCTGCACCGAATTAGCAATCGCGGCATTGATACCGGGGGGATTATTCAGAGTTTTCCGCTTACGGCGAGTCCAGGGCGCAGCTACCTGGCCAATGTATTGTCTCTGTATACTCGGGGCTGCGCTGGAATGGTCAATGCGGCCCTGACGCTGCACAGTGGTAACTCGCTGAAAACAAAAGAACAACCCAGTACTGATTCCTATTACAGGCTGCCTTCCACCGAGCAGATTAAGCAATTCAAGAGGGCGGGGCTGCAGTTGTGCCACGGTCGCGAACTGGACGAGTTCCTGGCACTGGAATTGGCAAAAATCTGACTCCCTATCGCGTCGAGTGAGCCAGGCTCCTGGCTGCCAGCGCGCCAGCCATGCAAATTCTGCCTGCTTAAATTGCTTGCACAGGCGTTGCGTACTTGCTACGGTCAATTTGGACCGGGTCTTATGTGAAACTGCACAGGCTCAACTTTCAGAGACCCCCAAAGCAGGCGTTTGGGCCCCGGCCACGCATTTAACTCAAGGTTTTTTAAGGGGATATTCATGAAGCCATCGACCAGATTGCGACTGGCTGTCGCGCTTGGCCTACAAGTGCCTTTCTTTTTCGCTTTCTCACCGCAAGCGCTTGCCCAGGACACTGCCGTGGCAGACAACCTGGAAATTGAAGAGATTATCAGCACCGGTACCCGTGCCCGTGCCCGCTCGGTCGAGGACTCCCCGGCTCCGGTGGATGTGCTGTCCGCCAGTGA
Source organism: Gammaproteobacteria bacterium (assembly GCA_026193125.1). GTDB lineage: Bacteria > Pseudomonadota > Gammaproteobacteria > Steroidobacterales > BM003 > CAKZML01. The sequence goes on along the minus strand of JAPHSC010000374.1, from coordinate 4,230 downwards.
TTTCACCGACCAGGGTGACACTGATCTGAGCAACTTGCTGCGTACGATTGTCCCGTCCTATAACGTCAACACCCAGCCCATCAGTGACGCTGCCACCATTGTGCGCCCGGCGAACCTGCGTGGACTGGCGCCTGACCACACATTGGTCCTTATTAATGGCAAGCGCCGCCATCGCGCCGCGGTCATTTACTGGCTGGGTAACGGTATTTCCAACGGTGCCCAGGGCCCGGACATCTCCATGATCCCGGCCATTGCCCTTAAACGTGTTGAAGTGTTGCGTGACGGCGCCGCCGCCCAGTATGGCTCGGACGCCATCGCCGGCGTGATGAACTTCATCCTCAAGGATGAGGCCGAAGGCGGATCCATGGAAGTGAAGTATGGCGAGTACGCAGAGGGTGATGGCGCCTTGACGAGCGTTGCCGGCAACATTGGCCTGCCCTTCTCCAGTAATGGCTTCGCTAACGCCAGCTTCGAATACAGCGAATCGGATTCGACCGATCGAAGTGTGCAACGTGATGACGCCGCCGCCCTGATCGCCGCCGGGAACACGGCCGTAGCCAATCCAGCCCAGATCTGGGGTTCACCCGAGATCACGGATGATCTGAAAATCTGGCTAAATATGGGTCTGACCCTGAATGACAGCGCCGAGTTCTACGCCTTCGGCAACTTCGCCAAGAAGCATGTGGATGGTGGATTCTTCTTCCGTAATCCCGACACTCGTAGCGGTGTCTTTGCTACCACATTGGCGAATCCCAACTATGATCCGGATACCGGCACTTTCCTGCCGGGTTTTGAAAATGAGCCTACGAGCGTCAGCGCACGACTCATCGGTGATGTGTCAGACACGGGTGGCGGTTGCGGTTACGTGCCCAGCGTGACAAGTGTAGCGGGAGATCCATTTACCTATAACGGCTTGACCCCTGGCGTTGCAACTGGCCCGAATATGGACCAGCTGGACGCGGCACTGGCCGATGGAAATTGCTTCCTTTTTAATAGTATTTTCCCGGGCGGCTTCACTCCCCGCTTCGGTGGCGATGTGTCCGATTCCTCCCTGGCGGCGGGTGTGCGGGGCGAAATGGACAATGGTCTGCGTTATGACGTGAGCGCCAGTGTGGGCCAGAATGAAGTGAGTTTCTTTATACGCAACACCGTCAACGCCTCGCTGGGTGCGGCCACTCCGACTGCCTTTGACCCGGGTGCCTATACCCAGTTCGAGCGCAACTTCAACGTGGACTTTGGCTACAGCCCCACCGACCAGTGGAACCTGGCCTTTGGCGCCGAACATCGCGTGGAGGAGTTCACGGTCCGTGTTGGTCAGCAGGAATCGTTTGAAATTGGTCCGCTGTCAACTCAGGGCTTCAGTGTTGCTTCCAACGGCTTCCCCGGCTTCAGCAACCTGGCAGGTGGTACCTTTGATCGTCGCAACATCGGCGCCTACTTCGATGCTGAATTCCAGGCCACTGAAAAGCTGCTGCTGGCTGCTGCCATCCGTTACGAGGATTACTCTGACTTTGGCACCACCACCAACGGCAAGATCGCCGCAAACTTCCACCTGACCGATAACTTCGGGCTGCGCGCTACCGCCAGCACGGGCTTCAAGGCCCCCACCCCCGGTCAGTCGAACGCCTACAATGTGTCCACAGAGTTTGACGTCGCAGCGAACGAACTGGTCAACAACGGCACTATCCCGTCCACCTCTCCTGTCGCAGTATCGGTTGGCGGGAAGCCCCTGGCGCCTGAGGAATCCACCAACCTGACGGCGGGTGTGTTTTTCAACTTTGGTGCACTGGATGTAACCATCGATTACTTCAATATTGAAGTGACCGACAGGTTGAACCTGTCCCAGGAATACCAGTTGACCCAGGATCAAATTGATGACCTGATTGAGCAAGGTGTCACCAGTGCGGCCAGCCTGGATAATTTCCGCTTCTTCACCAACGACTTCGATACCACGACAGAAGGGGTTGACGTGGTGGCCACCTATCCGCTGGATTGGGCTACTGCCGGTACCACTAACCTGACTCTTGCCTTCAACACCACGTCCACTGAAGTTACCAAGTCAGGAGATACGGTTGACGAGACCCGTATCAAGCAGATCGAGGAAGGCGTGCCCGCAACCCGTTGGAACTTTACTGCCAACCACGCAATTTCCGACTGGAATATCCTCGCCCGTGTCAGCTATTTTGACGACTGGTACGATTCCGAGGATGACCTGACCTATGGCGGTGAGTTCCTGCTGGATGCGGAGCTTGCCTACCAGTGGAATGACAACGTCAGGGTAATGGTCGGCGCGCAGAACCTGCTGGACACCTATCCGGAAGAGAACCCGGGTGCGGCCGGTGGCGTCGGTAACAAGTACAGCCAGTACAGCCCCTTTGGCTTTAATGGCGCGTTCTACTACATGCGTCTGCGCTACGAGTTCTAGGGTAATACCTGGAGCCCAGGGCCGGGCCGGTCGGCGCTGCTGCACTGGCGGCTTGATCAAAGCCTGAAAGAACCCCGCCTTCTGGCGGGGTTCTTTTTGCGCCTGAGGTGCCACAGGGGCTGAGGTGGGTTAATTCTGGCTGGAACCTGCGTACAATAAGCGGTTTCCGATATCGAGATGAGTGTTATGCGGTACCTGTCCTTCCTGCGTATTGGCGTCCTGGTCCTGGCCACTTTGCTGGCCTCTTGTGGTGCCTCGGACAATGAGGAGACAGCCTATTGGGTGCGCGCTGTGAATGTGGTGAAGGACTCGCCGCGCCAGACCTTGAATGTTAATCAGCTGCCGGTCCGCAATTTGGTCGACTACCTGAACGCCACTCCCTATGCGGTGCCGATCAGCGATGGGACCAGTCCGAATATCGTCCCGGTTGACATCGTAGCAAATACGCCGAATGGTACCCCTATTACAGTTGCCGGCATCCAGGAATACGAATTTCTCGGTGGCCATGAATACACGTTCATAACAGCCGGCACCCTTGCTGATCCACGGCTATACGTCACCAGCAACGCCCGCCGGAAAAAGCCGGTTGTCGGCGGATACCTGGAAGTCGTGCATGTGGCAATGAACCAGGGCCCGCTGGATGTTTACCTGACCGAGCCCGGTGTGGATCTTACCGGGGTTACGCCATTCGCGACTCTCTCCCTGAGCGAGACCTCGGGTTCGCTGCAGTTTACCCAGGGTACCTATCAATTGCGGGTAACGGCCGCGGGTTCTTCCACGGTGATTTTTGACTCCGGCGATCTCAATCTGACTGTCGATGCAGAGTGGCAATGGATCCTGGTGGATTCGCTGGCCTCCGGGGGTCCCTTACTGCGCGTGATCGCCAGCGCTGGTGGTACGGGGACACTTATTGATGACCTGGCCATGCAAGCGAGTGTGCGCGCCTTGAGCATAGACGTGACGAAGGGACCAATTGACGTCTTTGCGGGTGTGGACAACACCCCCATCGCGTTAGCACTGGACTATGCCGGTTTGAGCACCTACACCGATTTCCCCCGAGGGGATCTGGATTTCCTGGTCACGCTTGCGGGTGATCCCAGCAGCATACTGCTGGACATCACGGACCCGGTGGATGCCGGTACAAAATACACGTCTGTGCTTGGTACGGCTGGAAGCATACTTACCCGAGTGTTGGTTCCCGACGATACGCGCAGCGTAGCGACCTCGGCCAAAATACGTTTTGTGCAAGGCATCAATATTCCGGGATATATAAATGTGTATATGACCGCCGAAATACCCGCGGTACCCCCTACCGGGTTTACCAATGCGGTTGTATTGAGCCAGGTCTACGGTGGTATTTCACTTATGGGTAACAAGGAACCAGGTGAATACTATGTAAGTGTAGTTACCAGGCCGAATACGGAGTCCGGGGGAGAAACCTTCCTTTTGGACCCCATGCTGATGCAGCTTAACGGAGGCGAGGTCACGACCTTCCTGATCAGCCAGGTCAGCGCCACCGACACCACACCCACGCTGCGTGTCATCAACGAAACGCCCTAGCCGCTGGCCCTGCTGTCTGGAAAAGGTTGACGCGAAAGCCGTGCTTCGGGGTCATCACGCTGATTGAGCCGGGTGCGGGATTTCGACAGCGGTGGAATCGCGGTCAACGTCATTTTTCCCTGGTAGAAACCCGGGCCGATCTTGCGCATGAACGTCAAGGCCGGCCCGGGTGCATTCCATCGAGGTTTTACTCCGCACACCGGCAGCTTATTGCGTCAAATCGCCGCCTGGAAGCGTAGCTGGAG
>JAPHSC010000278.1 GCA_026193125.1 Gammaproteobacteria bacterium | reverse complement strand
TTGGACTGGGGTTGCATATCGTGAAGCTGATCGCCGAAAACCACGGCGGAAGCGTCAGCGCCGGGGACTCTGCTGTGCTGAGCGGTGCAGAGTTCAGTATCGAGTTGCCGGCCTGGCACGCCCGTTAGGGATGCTTCAGCCCGTAAGCAACCAGTACCGCCAGTTCCAGCTGATCAGCGTTCACCGTAACCGCCTCCCGGGTCTATTCCAAATCCGTCGCCGGCAGTTCCTGTACTTGCTCGCGGGGCTCGTTGGCGGCGCAGGCAGAGCACGCCGATGCGACCTGGATCGACAATGCCAGCGTCACTCAGCTCCGTTTACGGATTCTCAAGCCTGTCGGCGACCAAGCCCGCCAGCGCCTTCAAACCTACCGGCAGCGTGCTTTCATCCACAAAGAACATGGGTGAGTGATTGCTGGGCGCCGTGGTGGCATCCTGGCCCACGGGGGTTGCGCCCAGGAAAAAGTAAAAGCCGGGAACTTGCTGTTGGAAGAAGGAGAAATCCTCAGCGCCGGTGACCAGGTCCGACACGCTGACATGCTCTGCCCCCACCACACGATTCAGCACCGTCACACTACGCTCGGTCAGGGCCGGCTCGTTGATGGTCACCGGATAGCCAAACTCCCACTTGATCTCGGCCCTGGCGCCCTGGCTTTCAGCGATTGTCTTGGCGGTGTGTTCGACACGCCGCTTGATGTCTTCGCGCATGTCCGGATCAAAGGCACGCACGGTACCCAGCATTTCCACGTGGTCAGGAATGATGTTGCCCCGAATACCGCCGTTTATGCGGCCCACTGAAACCACCGAGGGCGCCTTGGTTACATTGACCTGGCGGCTGGCGATGGTCTGCAGACCCATCACCACCTGGGCCGCTGTCACTATCGGGTCGATACCGCCCCAGGGCCGCGAGGCGTGGGTCTGGCGACCATAGATATCGATCTGGAAACCGTCCGCGCTGGCCATCAAGGGGCCGGAGCGATAGGAAATCTCACCGGCATTACCGGCCGACCAGACATGCAGGCCATAGATTGCATCGGGCTTCATACGTTCGAACAGACCTTCCTTGAGCATCAGGTATGCGCCGCCTTCTTCACCCTCGGGAGCGCCTTCCTCGGCGGGCTGAAAGATGAACATGATGGTGCCCGGCACCTGGTCACGCAGCTCCGCAAATATGGCTGCAGTTCCCAGTCCGATGGCAATGTGGGTGTCATGACCGCAGGCATGCATAACACCGGTGTCGGCGCCACGGTACTCACCGCGGGCAACCGACTTGAACGGCAAATCGTTGACTTCCTCTACCGGCAGAGCGTCGATGTCGGCCCTTACTGCCACCACCGGTCCCGGCTTGCCGCCATGCAGGATACCCACCACACCGGTGTGGGCGATATCTGTCCACACTTCCATACCCATGCCCCGTAGCGCCTCTTCAATCGTCTTTGAGGTATTGAACTCACGATTGCTCAGCTCAGGATGCTCATGGAAATAGCGTCTCCACTCCAGCACCTTGCCATCTACCGTAGGGGCCACGGTTTCGACCTGCGCCAGCAGAGATTCCTCGGCAATCAAGGCAGTGGGACTTGCAAACGCAATCAGGGCAAACAAGGCAATCAATCGGTGCATGGACAGGCGCTCCAGGGAGTAGAAACAAAATGGTATGCGGCAGTCTGAAGGAACGAGCCTCCAGAATGCAAACTCCCGGAGCTAAGCGAGCAATCCTTATTGTCATCAGCCGGCGCAGCGGGCTATAAGTGGAGGCTGCGTAGCAAAGGAACGGCCAGGTGCCAAGCCCTCCCAATATGCAGGCAATGGCGGCCATGCTGCTGGTGGTCTGCGCCCTGTTCCTGTTCACCCGGGAGAAAATTCCTCTGGCCAGTTCCGCCCTGGCGCTACTGATCGTCATTTCCCTGGCTGTGCTATGGCTGCCACCGGTTGCAGGCCAACAGGTGCTTACCCCGGCCGATTTGTACCTGGGTTTTGGCAACCAGGCGCTGATCGCCATCGTTTGCCTCATGATGTGCGCCAAGGGCCTCGAGCAGACCGGCGCCCTGCACTCGGTAGCCAGACTGCTCGGGCATGCCTGGGGTTACTCGCCCAAGCTGGCGTTTCTGCTGACCCTGGTAACCGCGGCCGCGTGTTCCATGTTCATGAACAACACGCCCATCGTGGCCATGCTGCTACCCCTGCTGGTCACCGTCTCCATGCAACACAAGCTCCCCAGCTCAGGGATTCTTATGCCGGTCGGCTATGCCACGATACTGGGAGGCATGACCACCACCATCGGCACCTCCACAAATCTGTTGGTGATTGGTATCGCCCAGGACCTCGGGCTGCCTGCTTTCGGCATGTTCGATTTCTTTATCCCCGCCAGTGTTGGCATGGCAGCCGCCCTGATATTCCTCTGGTTGCTTGCGCCCAGGCTGATACCTGCGCGGCAACCACCCATGCCCCATACATCACCGCGTGTTTTCGATGGGGTGATACACATTACCGAGGACAGCAAGTTCGTGGGCAAAACTTTCGCCGACGCCATGGAGACAATAGATAGCCGGGTCAAGGTGCACCATATCGAAAGAGGGGAGGGCCTGGCACTGGCAAGACTTCCAACCCTCAAGCTCAAGGCGGGAGACCGCCTGCACATGCGAGACACCCCCGAGGGTCTTAAAGAAGCGGAACAGGCCCTGGAGGGAAAACTGCAGTTACCCGATCACGAGATTGAGGACGACGACGAGAATCCGAAAGGCCCACCACAGCAACTGGCCGAGGTAGTCATCACAAGCAGTTCCTATCTGAATGGTCGTCGTCTCGAAGACCTGGATCTATCCGGTAAGTTCGGTCTGCGGCCCGTAGCCCTGCATCGCCCCGGCCAGGAAATCCTGGTCAATCCGGATGAAGCGATCTTGCGCACCGCCGATATATTGCTGGTACAGGGAACACTGGACGATATTCGGAAATGGAAACGGAGCGGAGACATCCTGGTGCTGGATGGAACCCTGGAGGTACCACAATCGGATAAAGCCCTGCTCGGCGCCGGGATCATGGCGGTGGTTGTGATAATCGCCGGTACCGGGGCGCTGCCTATTTCCGTGGCAGCCATGATTGGCGTGGTGGCGATGCTGATCAGCGGCTGTCTTACCCGCAGCGGTATGAAGGCAGCCATCGACCATTCCATCATCATGGTGATTGCAGCAAGCCTGGCCCTGGGTAAATTCCTGGTTGTTACCGGGGCCGCCCAGTACATGGCCGAATTATTTGTGTATGCGGCCGCGCCCATGTCGGTTGCGATAAAGGTCAGCATGCTGATGCTGGCCATGGCCCTGCTCACCGAAGTGGTCACCAACAATGCCGCGGCAGCGATCGGGACGCCTATCGCTGTGTCCATCGCAACCACACTTGGCGCACCCATCGAGCCTTTCCTGCTGGCAGTGCTGCTGGGAGGCAACATGAGTTACATGACGCCCATGGGCTACCAGACCAATCTCCTGGTCATGAGCGCCGGCGGTTATCGCTTCAGTGATTTCCTGCGCGTCGGTATTCCGTTACAGCTGCTGGTCTGGATCAGCCTGAGCCTGTCCCTGGCCTGGTTTTACGATCTGGCCTGGTAAGGTGCGTTTTACCCACCATGCTGGACGGTGCACGAAGAGCACCCTACGCCTCTACAACACTCGGCATTCGGAGCTGCCATCCTTTCTCGTAGGGTGCGTTTTACGCACCATTTTGCAGGGTGCACAGCAGAGTGCGCGATACCCTTCACATCCTCGCGGCAGGGCACGTTGCATGGGTCACGCTGGCCGGTGCACTTCCACGTTGCGAATCTTGGCAATAGCCGGCTATTCCCTGCGATTGGCGCCTTGAATCCGAGCCTTTTCGTTCACAATCTACTTCATCCAGAATAAATCGGAGGCTCCCCGGCACCTCCGACCTACTCATCAACTTGAGTCTTGCGGCCAAAAAGCCCAGCTTCCGCGTTGCCAATCTTCGTAGGGTGCGTTTTACGCAGCATTTTGTACGCTGCACAAAGTGCACCCTACGCCTCTTATTTCGCTTCCCGTGGTGAAGCGTTCCGAACGCCCGAGCGTATCGTATTGGGTAGGGTGCGTTATACGCACCAGGTTGGAGCCCCTAGACCTCCAGGTAGGCGAGAATTCCCCTGGCCGCCTCGCGACCTTCAAACACTGCGGTGACCACCAGGTCCGATCCCCGGACCATGTCGCCGCCGGCGAATACACCGGGTTGGGAAGTCTGGAACGGAGTCTGGCTATCGGCCGATACCTGCACGCGGCCATTGTCGTGCAAACGCACACCCGCATGTGCCAGCCAGTCAGGCGGACTGGGGCGAAAGCCGAAAGCCACGATTACTTCGTCGCAATCCAGTAACTCTTCGCTGCCGGGCACAATATTCGCCGTCTGCCTGCCGCTTGCATCGGCCTGGCCCAGTTCGGTGCTGACCAGGCGTACCGCCGTCACCTTGTCCGTGCCCACTATTTCCAGCGGCTGTCGCTGCCACAAAAACCGCACGCCCTCGTCCTCGGCATTCTCCACTTCACGCCTGGAGCCGGGCATATTCTCCCGGTCCCTGCGATAGGCGCAGGTGACGCTGGCCGCACCCTGGCGTATGGCGGTTCGCACGCAGTCCATGCCGGTGTCCCCGCCACCCAGCACCACCACCCGCTTGCCAGCCATATCCAGAAAGGGCGTTGCCTGGCATTCCATACCCAGCTGGCGGCGGACATTGCCAATCAGGTAAGGCAGGGCAGCGCGAACTTGCGGCAGGTTCTCGCCCGGGAAATCACCGCGCACCTCGGTGTAGGTACCCAGTCCCAGGAACACCGCATCAAAACCGGCCGCCAGTTCGTCAAAGGTGATGTCGGTACCGACATCAGTATTCAAGCGAAACTCCACACCCATTTCTTCCATCAGGGCACGCCGTGTCTCGACCACGGATTTTTCAAGTTTGAATGGCGGAATACCGAAGGTCAGCAAGCCACCGATCTGGGGGTAGCGGTCAAACACCACGGGCCTGACGCCATTGCGCACCAATATATCGGCCACCGCCAGCCCCGCCGGCCCGGCCCCCACCACTGCCACGCTCTTACCTGTGCTTTTCACCTGCGACATGTCGGGCCGCCAGCCCTGCTTGAGCGCCTCGTCGGTGATGTACTTCTCGATCGCCCCGATGCTGACTGCACCAAACCCGTCATTCAGCGTGCAGGCGCCTTCGCATAGCCGATCCTGTGGACAAATACGCCCGCAAATTTCCGGAAGTGAGTTGGTCTGGTGGGACAGCTCGGCGGCCTGGAACAACTTGCCCTCGTCCACCAGCTTCAGCCATTCCGGAATGTAGTTGTGTACCGGGCATTTCCATTCACAGTATGGATTTCCGCAGGCCAGGCAGCGCCCGGCCTGATCGGCCGCGGCCGTTGCAGAATAGTGACCGTAAATCTCGGCGAAATTCGTCTTGCGCTCGCCCGCCTCGGCTTTCTCCGGACTGCGTCGCGGAATATCCAGGAAGCGGAGTGTCTTCTCTGTCATGGCAGGAACCTCACGCGGCCCGACGCAAGGTCAGCACCAGGGACTCAAGGTCCGCTGCCTTGGGCTTAACCAGCCAGAACTTGCCGATATAGCTACGGAAATCTTCCAGGATCTCGGTGCCCCATACACTTCCCGTGTACGCCACGTGTTCTTCTATCAAGGAGCGCAGGTGATGCAGGTTGGCCTCCATGCTTTCCGGCGTAATGCGATTGATATCGATGAGCTCATGGTTGTAGCGATCCACGAACAGCCGGTCCAGATCCAGCACATAGGCGAAGCCGCCAGTCATACCGGCGCCAAAATTCACACCCGTATCACCCAGGACAACCACTGCTCCCCCGGTCATGTACTCGCAACCGTGATCACCCACGCCCTCCACCACCGCGATGGCTCCCGAATTACGCACGGCAAAACGCTCGCCGGCCGTGCCCGCCGCAAACAGGCGTCCACCGGTTGCACCGTACAGACAGGTGTTACCCATGATCGGTGTCGAGTTGGCGGGATAAATCGCCGCGGCGGGCGGCCGTATCACCAGTAGCCCGCCGGCCATACCCTTGCCCACATAATCGTTGGCGTCACCCTCCAGGGTCAGGTGCAGACCTGACGCATTAAAGGCGCCAAAGCTTTGCCCGACGGCACCCTGCAGATGGATTTCCAGCGGCGACTCCCGCATGCCGTGATCACCGTGCTGGCGGGCTATTTCTCCGGAAAGCCGGGCGCCTATACTGCGATCGGAATTGCGCACCGTGTAGGAGAGGCTGGCGCCGGTCTTCTCGCGGATCGCCTGCAGGCTGTCAGCCAGCATGCGCTCGGCCAGCTCACCCTTGTCCCAGGGTACATTCCGCGGCTCGGTGCAAAAACAGGACTGCTCCTGCACCAGACCGTCCTGGGACAGAATGGGCGACAAGTCCAGGCCGCGCTGCCGCGAGGTCTGGCCGGGGATGGGTCGCAGAAAACCGGTCTGGCCGATTAATTCCTCGACGCTGCGCACACCCAGGGCGGCCAGGTGTTCGCGTACATCCCTGGCGACGAAGCGAAAATAGTTCATCACCATTTCCGGCAAACCGATGAAGTGCTGGCTGCGTAGTA
>JAPHSC010000043.1 GCA_026193125.1 Gammaproteobacteria bacterium | reverse complement strand
ATCCAGCAAGAAGAAGGTAGCCAGCAAGAAAAAGGTGGCCAGCAAGAAAAAGGTGGCCAGCAAGAAGAGGGCAAGTGCCTAGAGCCAGGCCCTGAAGAGATTGAACAGGAAACCGGCCACTGGCCGGTTCCTTTTTTTCGCTATGCGCCGGACCAGGTAAGGCCTTCAACGGCTGTACGATTATAAGCAGGGCGGCAACAGGTAATCCCGGCCCCAATGGCAGAGAAAGGAGAACAAGCATGGGTAACAGAATGGTCGGATTGATCGTCCTGGCATTGCTCGGATTGACAGCCTGTAAGGACCTCCACAAGAGCGTCGACTATGAACGCCACAAGTACAGCAGCCTGCGTACTTCCATGAGTAACAGTGATGTAGTGGTTTTTGAGGCCATGACTACCGCGGAGGCACCCGGCGATACAGAAGCTGGCGAGGCCATCAGGATGGAGTGGCTTAAAGGCTGGTTGGCCCAGCGGAAAATGTGTCAATCCGGCTTTGAAATCCTTGAGCGCCGCGGTTACACGTTCAATGACGCCAATCCCTATGGCTATGACCTCAGGTACGAGGTTAGTTGTGCGACACCGCCCGAGAAAACGGCGAATTAGCCAGCTAATGCTGTAAGGCAAGCCAGGCATGTTGCCGCTGATCATCGCCCTGACCTTGATGGTTGTGATATTCGGACTGCCGTCTTACTGGGTTCGGCGGATTATGCGTAAATACAGCGAGCCCGCGGATCGTTACCCAGGCACCGGTGGGGAACTCGCTCGTCACATGCTGGACCAGTTACACCTGTCGGACGTACTTACAGAAGTCACCGATACGGGTGATCATTACGACCCCGAGAGCAGGGCTGTGCGCCTGAGCAAGGAAAATTTTGACGGGCGTTCATTAACGGCAGTGACCGTGGCGGCGCATGAAGTGGGTCATGCCTTGCAGCACCGTGACGGATTCCCTCCCTTCATGCTGCGACAAAGGCTGGTGAAGGTCTCAGTGGCGGCGCAAAAGCTTGCCGGTGTAATGTTGCTGCTGACGCCCTTGCTTATGCTGGCCTTCCGCTCCCCAAGGTTGGCCATCCTGACCCTGCTGGCTGGCGTCCTCAGTATGTTTGCGTCCTGCCTGGTGCACCTGGTGACTCTGCCAACAGAGCTGGATGCAAGCTTCGGGCGTGCCTTGCCCATCATGCAGGAGGCCGGGTTTCTCAAATCAGGAGATGAGCCCCACGCGCGCAAGGTGCTGCGGGCGGCGGCCCTGACTTATGTGGCGGCATCCCTGGTCAGTGTTCTGAATCTTTCCCGCTGGCTTGTCCTTTTGCGGCGCTAGGGAGGACGCGCTGGCGCACAAGCTGGCCTGGCGCCAGACCGAGTTTCTTACTGATGCCCGCATTTAATTCCAGTATGGCAATTGCGGGTTTGCCGGAGCTGATAGTCGCCAGGGAGTGAGGTACGGTATCGCTGGCAATGGTCAGAATTCTCCCGTCCTCTCCGATAAAAATCATATCCAGCGGAATGTAGGTGTTCTTCATCCACATGCTGATCAGGGTTGGACGCTCGTAAACAAACAACATACCCACGTCATCTGGCATTTTGCGCACATACATCAGTCCCTGCGAGCGCTCGGAAGGTGACACGGCAAGATGTATTCTGAACTCGTGCTGTTTGTCTTCGGACACCTGAATGACCAGGCGCTCGTCCGGCGCGTCTATCGGCCGGGACGCTATTGCCGGCGCAGCCGCCAGGGCCAGGGTCAGGAGCATGGCCAGGGCCGGCAGGCTGCCGGGGCTTCGTCGAAAGAGTCTATCCATGGCCATATTCAGAGTACCGGTATGAGGGTGAGCGTTTAGTGGTGCTGGCTACAAATCACGCTGTACGACAGGGCGCTTTGCGGGAAATCGGGTGGCGGTGCCGCTGCCAGTCGCTACACTGGGGCTCATGATAGAGCATAGGGATTACCAAAGAATAGCGTCAGCCATAGAGTTCATGGCCGAGCATTGGCGTGAGCACCCCTCCCTGGAGAGGGTGGCAGCCCGGGTTTGTCTGAGTGAGGCGCATTTTACCCGCTTGTTCACCCGCTGGGCCGGCCTCTCGCCAAAGCAGTACCTGAGGTCGCTGACCCTGGAGCAAGCCAAGCTGGATCTGCGCAGTGGGCAGGATTTGTTGACCGCCAGCCAGTCGCTGGGCCTGTCGGGGCCAGGGCGCCTGCATGACCTGTTTGTGGATATTGAGGCGGTTACTCCCGGGCAGTTCAAAAGCGGCGGGGAGGGTGTGCTGATTCGCCATGCCTGGACCGATACTGACTTTGGCCTTTGTCACGTGGCCGCTACCGCAAGAGGCTTGTGCAGTGTCAGTTTCCAGGACGAGATGAATACCGGGCCTTTGCAACGGTTGCGCGCAGATTGGCCCTTGGCGAGCCTGCTTGAGGATGACTCGGCAAGTGTTCCCTTAAACCGGGCTCTGTCCGCCCTGGCAGCCGGATCCAACCCGGAAAAACTCCGGGTGCTCGTGCGCGGAACCAACTTTCAGATCCAGGTATGGAGGGCCTTGTTGCGTGTACCCCTGGGTACGACCTTGTCCTACGGTGATCTTGCTCGGGAACTTGGACGGGAATCCGCGGCTCGGGCTGTGGGTACCGCGGTGGGGGCTAACCGTGTTGGATACTTGATACCTTGCCACCGGGTGTTGCGAGCGGGTGGCGGTTTGGGCGGCTATCGCTGGGGCGAGACTCGCAAGCGCGCCATGCTGGCATGGGAAAGGGGTCGGTCTGACCCGGAGTTGACCCGTTCCAGGCTGGATTAATCCAGCATCCCCCGCGACGCCTTTCTCGCCTGCAGTTTAACGGGGCGGTCGAATGGGCTAAGGTGGATGACCTACAAAGGTCAAATTCAGGGTAGTCGATTGCGCAAACACATTTTTACTTCGCTGCTGGTTCTCCTGCCGCTGTTCGCCACCGTCGTAAATGGTCAATCCAAGGGTCTGCGCGCACCCCCCGGTGAGCAGCCGGTGCTGCATGAAATAGTCCAGCAGATATCTCCCGATCGGCTGGAGTCAGACGTGCGCACATTGGTCAATTTTGGCACCCGACACAGTTTGTCGCAGACCAAGTCCAAATCTCGTGGCATCGGTGCGGCCCGTGGCTGGATCCAGTCGCAGTTCGAGCAAATTTCTCGCGACTGTGGCACCTGTCTGGAGGTGAGGAAGCAGACCCTGGTGGTCCAGGGTGAGAAGCGTGTTCCCGGGCCAACGGAAATCGTCAACATCCTGGCCATTCAAAGGGGTGCGACCGATCCTGATCGCTACGTGATCATTACCGGCGATATCGACTCCCGGGTCAGCGATGTGATGGACGCGAGCTCGGATGCACCGGGCGCCAATGATAATGCCTCGGGAATCGCGGCAGTGCTCGAGACGGCGCGTGTCCTGTCCCAGTACAAATTCTCGGCCAGTATCGTCTATGCCGCCTTGTCCGGTGAGGAGCAAGGCCTGTTTGGGGGCAAGGCGATGGCCGGCAAAGCCGTCGAAGATGGCTGGCGTATCGACGCGGTTCTGAACAACGACATGATTGGCAATATCGAGGGCATCAATGGCGTTATCGATAATACCCATGCTCGAATATTCTCGGAGGGAACGCGTGCCGTGGAGACGCCTGAGGAAGCCGTGCTGCGAAGATTCCAGGGCGGTGAGGTGGACTCTGCCTCGCGCAATCTGGCCCGCTACGTGGACCAACTGGCCGATAAATACGTGCCGAACCTGGACACCATGCTGATATATCGCCTGGATCGTTTTTCGCGTGGCGGTCATCACCGGCCATTCAATGAGATGGGCTTTCCGGCGGTGCGCATCATGGAAGCCAACGAGAATTACAATCGCCAGCACCAGGATGTGCGGGTGGAAAATGGTGTCAGTTACGGTGACGTGATTTCAGGGGTCAATTTTGCATATGCGGCGAAAATTACCGCGCTGAATGCCATCGCTCTGGCGTCCTTGGCCTGGGCTCCACCGGCGCCCACCGGGGTGACAATCTCCGGTGCGGTAAGCGCCGACACCAGTTTGAGCTGGGAGAGCCCTGCCCGACGCGTTGCCCCACACCTGGCAGGCTACCGAATCTACTGGCGCCTTACGGATTCTCCCGTATGGACTCACAGTGTCTACGCGGGTAGCGTGGACTCGTTCGTTCTGAAGAACCTGGTCATCGACAACTATTTTTTTGGTGTAGCCGCGGTGAGTCAAACAGGTTTTGAGAGTCCCGTTGTGTTCCCGGGACCTGCCGGAGCATTTGGGAATAAAGCCGGGGAATAATGAATAAGAAAGCGATTCGCAGATGGTTGTTGGCATTGCTGGCAACGGTAGTGATCGTAATCGCTTTAATCTACAGCTCACGTCCCGAGCTGATAAAAGTCGCCCTGGTCGAGGTGGGCAGCGGAGAAGTGCGGGCCAGCGTGGCGAACACCCGCGCCGGCACGGTCAAGGCCTGCAGGAGAGCCCGTTTGTCGCCGGCAATGGGAGGCCAGATTGCCGCCCTGCCCGCGCGCGAGGGCAGCCAGGTGAAACAAGGTGACATCCTTCTTGAGCTCTGGAATGACGACCTCAAGGCCCAATTGTCTCTGACGCGCAGTGATATTGAGGCATCCCGGGCCAGGGCCGAGGAAGCATGTACCACCGCGGAGGTCGCGCAGAAGGAGTCCCGGCGCATGCTGACAATGCGTGAAGAGGGTCTTGCCTCCGAAGAGGCGGTCGAAATGTCTGTGGGAAAGGCCAGTTCCAGCGCGGCCGCCTGCCGCGCGGTAACCGCGCTGGTCCGCGTCAGCCAGGCAAGAGAGGAAGTAGCCCTGGCCGCGCTTGAGCGCACCCTGTTGCGTGCTCCTTTTGATGGAGCGATAGCGGAAGTGAATGGCGAACTGGGTGAGTTTGTGACCCCCTCGCCGGTGGGTATACCCACGCCGCCAGCGGTGGACCTGATAGACAACAGCTGTCTTTACGTTACGGCCCCTATAGATGAGGTTGACGCGCCGTCGATTCGCGCCGGCATGCCAGCCCGGATCAGTCTTGACGCCTTCCCCAAGGAGGACTTCAAGGGCGTGGTCCGCCGTGTTGCACCCTATGTTCTGGAGCTGGAGAAGCAGGCCCGGACGGTAGAAATCGAGGTGAAAGTCGAGCAGCTTGAGGAGCGGGATTTGCTTGCCGGGTACAGCGCCGACGTGGAAGTGATCCTCGAGGTTCGCGAGCAAGTGCTGCGTGTGCCTACCCAGTCCGTACTCGAGGATTCCACGGTGCTGCTGTACCGGGAAATCGATGGTGTGCTGGAATCTCGTCCGGTGCAGACCGGAGTAGCCAACTGGGAATACACGGAGATTCTGTCGGGCCTGAAATCCGGCGATCAAATTGTGCTTTCAGTGGACCGTGAGGGTGTCGGCGAGGGTGTCCAGGTCCAAGCCGAGCAATGATTATCCTGGAAGGCATTAACCGGATTTTCCAGGTTGGAGATCAACAGGTGCATGCCCTGGATGACATCCACCTGACTATCCAGCCCGGCGAGTACCTCTCGCTCATGGGACCCTCCGGATCTGGTAAATCGACTTTGTTGAATATCCTCGGCTTGCTGGATAAACCGACTTCCGGTCGTTACGTGTTGGAGGACCGGGAGGTCACCAGTCTGAGCGACGATGAACAGGCCAGGGTGCGCGGTGAGAGAATCGGCTTCGTATTCCAGTTTTTCCACCTGGTGCCTCGCATGAGCGCTTTTGAAAACGTGGAATTGCCCCTGGTGCTGGCAGGTGTACCGCCGGCACAACGCCGTGAACGGGTTGGAAAAATACTGGAACAACTGGATTTGACCGATCGCGCCCATCATCGACCCGATCAACTTTCCGGCGGGCAATGTCAGCGCATCGCGATAGCCAGGGCTACCATCATGCACCCCTCTCTGCTGCTGGCTGATGAGCCCACCGGGAACCTGGACAGCAAGTCCGGGGCCGACGTTGTGCAAGTGCTGGAGCAGCTCAATGCGGGAGGTATAACCCTGGTGGTGGTTACCCACGATGCCGAGGTCGGCAAGCGTGCCAGACGACGTCTGCGCATGGTGGATGGACGCATCGTGGAGGATGAGGCCGGATGAGAGCGGGTGACCTCGCGCGTTTTGCCGCCGCATCGCTGATTCGGTCACCGGGGAGAACATTTCTCATGTTGCTCGCCATGTCCATAGGCGTGTCTGCAGTGGTCGTTCTGACCGGTCTTGGCGAAGGTGCCCGGCGTTACATAACCGGGGAGTTCGCCTCACTGGGAACGAATCTTGTGATCGTGATACCGGGCCGCTCGGAGACCACCGGTGGTGCGCCGGCGATTATGGCGGGAGAGACGCCCCGGGATTTGACGATCGAGGACTATCTCGCCCTAACCCGCAACCCCCTGGTCAAGCAGGCGGCCCCGGTCATGGTGGGAGCGGCCGGTGCAGCCTATGGGCGCCTGGAGCGGGAGATCACCGTGGTGGGCACCACCAGCGAGTATATGAAAATCCGCCACATGGCCGTGGACCGCGGGAAGTTTCTGCCACCCGGGGATCCGTCGCGGGCGGTCAATGTTTGCGTGATAGGCAAGAAAATCAGGCAAGAATTGTTTGGCAACGAGCAAGCCCTTGGCGAGTGGCTGAGGCTTGGAGACCGACGCTTCCGTGTGATTGGCATCCTCGGATCCAGTGGCAGGTCCCTGGGTGTCGACCTTCAGGAACTGGTGATTATCCCGGTCGCTTCCGCCCAGGCGCTGTTCAATTCACCCGGGCTGTTTCGCATCCTGGTCGAGGCCCGCAGCCGGGATTCAATGCCCAGGCTGCAGGATCAGATACGCAAGACGGTTGCCCGCCGTCACCAGGGTGAGGAAGACATCACGGTGGTGACCCAGGATGCGGTGCTGGCCACCTTCGACAATATTCTACGGGCGCTGACATTCACTGTAGGGGGTATTGGGGCGATCAGTCTCGCCGTGGCCGGCATTCTGATCATGAACATCATGCTGGTTGCCGTCAGCCAGCGTGTCCGGGAAATCGGACTGCTCAAAGCGGTGGGTGCCAGGAGAGGACAGCTTACCCTGATATTTCTCAGCGAAGCGGTGATGCTGGCGTCGCTGGGAGGTGTGTTAGGTCTTTTGCTCGGCTACCTGGGAACCTTGGCTATTCATGGCGCCTACCCCGACCTGGACGCCCAGGCGCCGGGCTGGGCGATCGCGGCCGCCCTGGGCGTTTCATCACTGACTGGCCTGGTGTTTGGCATCATGCCGGCCCGGCGGGCGGCGGCAATGGAAGCTGTCGCGGCGCTCAGGGGATGAAGCGGGTGGTCGACAATTTTCGAAGGACAGCCTGATGCTCAGTCGGGACTTCATCCGCTTTGCCGCTTCTTCCGTGCTGTCGCATCGCACCCGCAGCGCACTGACGACCCTGGGTATCGCCGTAGGCATTGCCGCGGTGGTACTGCTGACCTCCATAGGTGAGGGGATCAATCGATACGTGGTCGCGGAGTTCACCCAGTTTGGCACCAACATCGTGGCGATCAATCCCGGCAAGTCGAGCACCCTGGGCACGCCCACCGGAATCTTCAACACGGTCAGGCCGCTGTCACTGGACGATGCAGCTGCGATGGCCCGAATACCTCATGTGCAGTCGGTGGTGCCAGTGGTGCAGGGTAATGCCGAAGTCGAAGGACTGGGGCGCCAGCGACGTACCATGATCTATGGTGTGGGCTCCCAGTTTGCGGAAGCGTTCAAATTCCAGGTGGCCGCCGGTGATTTTCTACCTGATGATGATCCCCGTGCGCCCAGGGCCTATGCGGTTCTAGGATCAAAGCTGAAAAAGGAATTGTTTGGCGAAGCCGGGGTGCTGGGCGAGCGTATCCGTGTGGGTGGCGACCGCTATCGAGTCATCGGCTACATGCGTTCCAAGGGGCAGGTGCTGGGTTTTGACCTGGACGACACGGTGTATATCCCTGCTGCCCGGGCCCTGGATATGTTTGGCCGCGAAGGCCTCATGGAGGTCGACTTATTGTACGCCGAGGGGGCTCCCGCCGAGGAGGTCGTGGCAGGGGTCAAGAGAGTGTTGATCAGCCGGCATGGGGGAGAGGATTTTACCGTGACCACCCAGCAGCAAATGCTGGATGTGCTGGGCTCTGTGCTGGGTGTACTGACCTTTGCAGTGGGTGCCTTGGGTGGGATTTCACTGTTGGTAGGCGGGGTCGGAATTCTCACGATCATGATCATTGCCGTGCGTGAGCGTACCGGCGAGATAGGCTTGCTGAGGGCCCTGGGAGCGACCCGGCATCAGATCCTGAGAATCTTCCTGGGCGAGGCCGTAATCCTGTCGGCAGCGGGTGGAATAATGGGTCTGCTGACAGGCGTGGGAGGGGCCTGGCTGTTGCACCTGGCCATGCCCGCCATGCCGGTGCATACGCCGCTGAGTTATATTCTCCTGGCCGAGGCCATGGCGGTCGTTATCGGTCTGCTGGCGGGGGTAGCGCCGGCCCGCCGTGCTGCGGCGATGGAACCCCTCGAGGCCTTGCGTACCGAGTAGCCGGAGTGGCCTTTCTGCGCCCGATTCGGGGGGTGGCCAGGAGGCCATGCTGACAGCCCTGACCCCCGCTCGGCACGATAACCTGTATAAAACGCGCTGCATCGGGTTATCCTTCGCACTTTACAGCTGGTGTTTCCGCCCTGGCGTTAATCAAATCAATGGCGAATGGTGCGCAGATCCCATCGCCAGGATGCAGAAGATTGGGTCCCGCCAAGGGTCTGAGGGGAGTGTTTTGAAGCCTACCGATACGAACGAGCCGGATTATTTCCATCGCGTGGTTGATTGCCAGTGGGCCTGTCCCGCGCACACCGACGTGCCCGAGTACATCCGCCTGATTTCGCAAGGGCGGTTTACTGACGCCTACATGGAAAATCGCAAGTCCAACGTCTTTCCGGGCATTCTTGGCCGAGTATGTGACCGGCCTTGTGAACCGGCCTGCAGACGCGGGCGAGTGGAGGACAAGCCGGTCGCCATTTGTCGTCTCAAGCGGGTCGCGGCGGATCACCGCAGTGATGTCAGTGAACGCTTGCCCAGGGCGCCGGAAAAGAGCAATGGCAAGCGCGTGGCCTTGATCGGTGCCGGCTGCGCCACCTTGACCGTATGTAATGACCTGATACCGCTGGGCTACGAGTGCACGGTATTTGAGGCGCTCAGCAAGCCAGGTGGTCTGATGCGCACAAATATCCCGTCTTTCCGTCTTCCTGCAAAGGTCCTGGACGAGGAAATTGGTTACATCCTTGATATGGGTGTCGACCTGCGTCTGAATTCGCCGGTGGAGAGCATGCGAGCGCTGCTGGATGAAGGCTACGACGCGGTCTTCGTGGGCAGCGGCGCGCCCAAGGCGAAGGATCTTGATATCCCCGGGCGCTGGGACAGTGAGCGGATACACATCGGTATCGAATGGCTGGAGTCCGTGGCTTTCGAACACGTCCAGCAGATTGGCAAGAATGTATTGATCATTGGTGTGGGCAATACCGCCATGGATTGTTGTCGAACTTCCCTGCGCCTGGGTGCGGATAACGTCAAGGTGATGGCCCGCCGACCGCGCCAGTTCTTCAAGGCCTCAGCCTGGGAGCTGGAGGACGCGGAAGAGGAACATGTCGAAATTATCGTAAACCATTCACCCCGGTCGTTCGTAATCGAGGATGGGCTGCTAACGGGCATGTGGTTCGATCTCATGGAATACGAGATTGATCATAGTGGCCGTGTGACCGAGAGTCGGGTGGTGGGTGAGAAACTGATTCCCTGCGATGACGTGGTGCTGGCCATCGGCCAGGAGAACGCCTTCCCCTGGATTGAACGCGATTTGGGCATCGAATTTGACCAGTGGGACGTACCGAAGATCCACGGGAAGACTTTCGAGTCCTCGCGTCCGGGCGTCTTTTTTGGCGGCGACTCGGCCTTTGGTCCCAAGAATATAATCTGGGCAGTCGAGCATGGTCACCAGGCGGCCATCTCCATCCATCTGCATTGCCAGGGAGCGGACGTCAGTCAGCGCCTGCAAACCCGAATGCAATTGTCGGCCACCAAGATGGGGCCGCACGAGTGGAGTTACTCAAACCGCTGGGACGGATCAGAGCGGCGTATTGTGCCCAGTGTGGACCTGCTGAGCCGGTTCAAAAATCTCAATGTTGAAGTTGAGCTGGGTTTCAGTGTCGAGCAGGTGGCTACAGAAGTTGAGCGTTGTTTGAATTGCGACGCGCAAACGGTATTCACCGATAACTTGTGTATTGAATGTGACGCCTGTATCGACATTTGCCCTGTGGATTGCCTGGGTATGCTGCCCGCGGCGGAAGAAGACGTGTTGCGCCAGGGTTTGAAGGCCCCGGCCAGCAATCCCCAGCAGCCGCTATTCGTATCGGGTCCGCTCAAGCACACTGCCAGGTTGATGGTGAAGGATGAGAATATTTGCGTGCATTGCGGTCTATGCGCCGAGCGCTGCCCAACAGGGGCCTGGGATATGCAAAAATCCAAGATAATAATTCCATATGCCGCGGATCATTCGGGCAACGCAGGGTGTCAGGCAAAATCATGAGTCAGATAAACGATTTTGTAATCAAGCTTGCCAACGTGAATGGCACCGGGTCGGCCAGCGCCAACGGCCTGGTCATGAAGACCATTTTCAGAATGGGTGTGCCGGTGGTCGGGAAGAACATATTCCCGTCCAATATCCAGGGCCTGCCGACCTGGTTTGAAATCCGCCTGTCGCGCCAGGGCTACCTTGCCCGCTCGGGCGAGGTGGACGTGATGGTGGCCATGAACGGGCAGACCTTTGAGCGCGATTTGAAGGAAGTCAGCCCGGGCGGCGTGCTGATTTACGATAGCACCTGGCCACGCGAGCGTGAAATTACACGCACCGACGTGACCGTGCTAGGCGTCCCCCTGGCCAGGATGTGTAACGAGACATTTGCCAATCCGCGTGCCCGCATCCTGATGAAGAATATGGCCTACGTAGGTGCCCTGGCTGCCCTGCTGGACCTGGATATGTCGATCCTGCAAGGTCTGATTGAGGAGCAGTTTGCGACCAAGAAAAAGTTGATTGGCGCCAACCTGCAGGCCGTTGAGTTGGGCTTTGACTATGCTCGCGAACACTTCAAGTGCCCGCTGGCGTCCCGGGTTGAACCCATGGACAAGACCGCCGGTCATATCATGATCGATGGCAACACCGCGGCTGCACTGGGTTGCGTTTATGCGGGCGCGACCGTGGGTGCCTGGTACCCGATTACTCCTTCCACTTCCCTGATGGATGCTTTCAGGAGTTTCTCCGAGCTGACCCGGATCGACCCGGAAACCGGGGAAAAGAATTTCTGTATTATCCAGGCCGAGGATGAACTGGCGGCGGTGGGGATGGCGATTGGTGCCAACTGGGCCGGGGCCCGGTCCTTTACACCGACCAGCGGTCCCGGCGTGTCACTGATGAGTGAGTTCCTGGGCTTTGCCTATTACGCTGAAATCCCGCTGGTGCTGTTCAATATCCAGCGTTCGGGTCCCTCCACCGGGATGCCCACTCGAACCCAGCAATCCGATTTGACCTTGTGTGCCTACGCCTCGCACGGAGATACTCGGCATGTGTTGTTGATCCCGGACGATCCCAGGGAATGCTTTGACATGGCGGTGCAGGCCTTTGACCTGTCTGATCGGCTGCAGACTCCGGTAATGGTGCTGTCAGACCTGGATATCGGCATGAACGACTGGATGGTGCCGGATCTTGAGTGGGATGACAGTTACCGCCCGGATCGTGGCAAGGTACTGGATGACGAAGGCCTTGCAAAGATGGACAAGTTCTATCGCTACCTGGACAGCGACGGGGACGGTATTACTTATCGTACCTACCCCGGTGGCGACCCCAAGGGCGCTTACTTTGTACGCGGCTCCAGTCACAACAAGTTTGGCGCCTACACCGAAAGCTCTGCCGAGTACCAGGAAGTGCTGGATCGTCTGCTGCTGAAATGGGATACGGCCAAGACCCTGGTCCCAGATCCGGTGATAAGGATTTCAGGCGAATCTACCACCGTCGCTATCGTGACCATGGGAAGTTGCGCCGCAGCCTGCCGTGAGGCGAATCACAAGCTCGCGGCCAAAGACATACACGTCGACTACATGCGGGTCAGGGCATTCCCCTTCAATGAGAAAGTTGAACAGTTCCTCGAGAAGTACGACCACATCATCGTGGTGGAGCAGAATCGGGATGCCCAGTTACGTTCCTTGCTGCTTACCGAAACCCGTGTGGCCAAGCACAAGCTGCACTCTATCCTGCACTACGACGGCCAGCCGCTGGACTATCGCAGCGTGGTGACCGGGGTCGAGAAATTCCTGAGCCAGGGAGAGTTGGCATGAGCTTTATTTCCAAGCCCAAGATCGTTCACAAGTCCCAGAAGCGTAATAGCCTGGGTCTCACGATTCGGGACTACGAGGGCGTGAGTTCGACCCTGTGTGCAGGATGTGGACACGATTCGGTGACCGCCGCCCTGGTGCAGTCATTCTGGGAACTTGATATTCCGGCGCAGCAGGTTGCCAAGATGAGTGGCATCGGCTGTTCGTCCAAGACCACCGGTTATTTCCTGAGCGCCGCGCATGGCGTGAATTCGGTGCACGGACGCATGCCCTCGATTACCACCGGCGCCAATGCGGCGCGCCGGGATCTTACCTATATAGGAATTTCCGGCGACGGCGACTCCTTGTCCATCGGCCTGGGTCAGTTTGCCCATGCCATACGGCGCAACCTGGACATGCTGTACGTAATTGAGAACAACGGCGTGTATGGTCTCACCAAGGGTCAGTTT
>JAPHSC010000347.1 GCA_026193125.1 Gammaproteobacteria bacterium | reverse complement strand
GTCCGCGCTTGCCAGTAGGTTCTTCGTCCAGTGATGGTTGATCGGCGCGCCGGGCAGGTCCAACAGCTTTGTTCCAGGCGCCGTGATAAGCATGTCGCCGGTTCGGTAGGGAAAGCTGAGCACCGCGTCGGTGTTGGCCACAAAGAGCCGGTCACCGATCAAGGCCATGCCGAAGGGCGAGTTGAGCCCTGCCAGCAGCACCGACCGCACTTCCGCCACGCCGTCCCCGTCGGCGTCACGCAACAAGGTGATGCGGTTTGCGCTGGGTACGCCAGCCCCGGCGCGTTTCATCACCAGGCCCGCTACCCAGTCCCTGAAGCTCTGCGCCCCCTCCGGTTTGGGTGGCGCATTGGTCTCGGCCACCAGCACGTCGCCATTGGGTAGAACCAGCATCCAACGGGGATGGTCCAGCCCGGTCGCGAAGGCTACGACCCGGGTACCGTCCGCAGCTTGCGGCGTCGCCCCACTGGGCCAACCTTTTGCAACTGCAATATTCACCGTTGGCAGTAGTGATGTGTGGGGAGGTGGCAGGATTGGATCGGCGCCGGTGCCGTCCTCCACAGACAGCTCTGCAGTGTGTCCGCATCCGGCTATCGCCGCGGCGGCTGCCAGGGAACCCAATACCCGCGCAGTTCGCCAGCGGCCGGGGTTTTTTCGGTGTCGGAATGCGCGTGAGAGTTTCATTCAGAGCCTCTTTCAGGGTGGTCGCGGTGACCATGCCACTTGATCGGAGCATAGCAGCATGTGGAAATATTAAGATTAAAAGCGCTTTATCCCGACATTTTGAGAAAATTACGTGCCCACCAGCGTCCTGGTTGCGGTTCCGTAGTTGTTCCCGCTGTCACAACAGATTTGTCGTGTAGAACCACTCAGGAGGTCTTTCAACCGTCACGCTTCCCTTTCTGCAACACCAGAACTGGTACATATCTCTGAATGTCCTGGGGTTATGCTTTTCATACTCATGCAAATTATCAAGATTGGTTAACGCCGGATCCTCCGGATACATTGATAAATATTCCTTTCTGAAGAGAGGATTGCTGATCCTCATCGACAGGCAGGAGAGGCCAAGATCATCCAGGACAGACTTGATCCAGGGTAGCGTTACGTTGTGTTCCTGAACATGGAAAGCCAGGTCGCGGCACATTGACATGGAAAAAAAGTCAGTCCAGTTCACAATATCCTTTAATGGATTTGTGTCATCCAAATCCATGATCGCCTGTCTGAAATCTCTAATCCCTTCTGGCGTCGATGCAAACCCCTGTTCATTAATCCAGTTTCTGCATAAAACTACCGATTCCCTGGCAATTTCACTATACAGAGCGATCTTCATCAATCCGTCTGGCTTCAAACATGTGAGAAGCTTTCGCCAACCTTCGACAGGGTCTTGCATATGGTGAAGAACCCCCACACAGCTTACCAAATCAAATTGCTGTCCCAGGTTCTCGAGTTGCAATATATCTGCCTGCATAAACTCAATATTCTTGATACCGAACTCGACAGCCTTTTGCTTGCCGTAGGCAAGGCTGGGCACGCTAAGATCGATAGCTGTAATGTGGGCCTCGGGGTAAAGCACGGCCAAATTCAGCGGCTCATACCCTGTGCCACAACCTGCTATTAATATTTTTTTCCCACGCCCCCTGGATCTCTGCTTTTCTGTAAGAACCGGAATATCAAGGTGACGCCACCGGGGATACGGGTTTTCTTCATATTGTTTTGCCACAGAGGATGACACTACATTTTGTACGGAGTCATTTGAGGACGAGATAGCGGGAATGGCTTCGTAATACTCTCTGGCCTTCCTGGGATTAGAAATAGTACTTTCTACGAGATGCATAAAAGCAGCAGTCTGGGAAATGCCGCCTGCTTCTTCGATAAGATCCGCGTTCTCGGTCTGCGCCAAATCCTTATAACAAGAAACAAGGGCTATCCTCGCCATTGCGCTCGCATCAAGTTTGGCCGACAGGTCCCACTTTCCGTCCAGCGCATCAATAATTGTCTGTTCTTCTTGTGTGCAGCTATAGACATACTCATTAAGATTGCAATGCTCAGCCAACGCACAAATAAAGGGCAGGAATAATGCTGAATCATAATCATCAAGGCGCGATAGGAAGAAACGCCTGAAAAAGGTCATTATTCGCTCAAATCTTAAATCTATTGCATGCAAGGATTTCAGGCCAAGCAAAAGGAATGGATCTGCAAGCGGCCCCGCAAGCTCATCAATATCTACTTTCTCAGCTTGCTCTTTGAAGTCACCATCCTGTGTCAATGTTGCAAGCCTGATGAATACGGGATCCAGCAGTAATAGGGAATGCCACGCGGTAGCAAACGACGCAACGTCGATTGCAGGATTTGCCATACATATTTTAATGGCTTCCTTTATCGCCGCAGTCTCAGCAGTTGCTTTGTAAAATTCCAGCTGGTCTACCAAACGGGCAAATTGGGTCTGATAGGCGGTGTTCCTGGTGTCGTTCATGATGGCGTGCGCCATCACCAATATGGCTTTTGGAAAATTGCCTGCGACACTATGCAAATAGCTGAGGTTGCTATAAAAAGCGGCGTTGCCGGGACTTAGGAAGCAGACTCTTTCTGCCGCCTTTATGGCCTGGGCGACCTTTCCCGTACGTGCCAGACATCCACCAAGAATATTTAGTGCACCGAGATTATCAGGGTCATCTGACAGGATTCGGTTGCAGATGTTGCTCGCATCCTCGAATTGGCCTTGATTAAAACGTCGCATCGCTTCGTTAAGTTCAGCGGCCACATCAGATTTCCTTGGTCCTGTGTTCAAGCAGACATACTCATATATTTGAAGGGCAAAACATTTTGGGCTCGAAGTGTATAACAATTCTTCGGAATTAAAGGGGCGAGCCGGGCTTTCGTAACCCTATGACGGATTGGTAACTAACTCAAAGGATGGGAGGGCGGCGGGAGCACTCGCGGTATTGCCGTTCGTCCGGTGGCCACGACGACAATTGGGGGTCGACGCTAATTTGCCACGCACTTGTCTAAAACCGGGGTTTGAGCCTGATTATTCGCTGTGACATGGCGTGGACCTTTCCAGTAGTGTTCTTGAGATCATTTATACAATAGAAACAATAATCTATGGGTCCCGGTGCGGCAGCACTCCCGGGGTCGGATGGCAGAAACTGGGAATTTGGACGGGTTTGATAGTATGTGGAATGGAATTGACACGCTGGGGTTCAATGAACTACGGTATGGTTCGT
>JAPHSC010000407.1 GCA_026193125.1 Gammaproteobacteria bacterium | reverse complement strand
AGCGGGCAAGCGTCTGGATTGGATTACGCCCTACTCCAAGATCAAGGATGTCTCCTTTGACAAAAAGGATCTGCGTATCCGCTGGTATTACGATGGCGTCCTCAACGTATCGGCCAACTGCATCGACAGACACTTACCCACCAAAAAGGACCAGGTCGCTCTGATCTGGGAAGGCGATGATCCGGCAGAAGATGCGCACATCACTTATGGCGAATTGCACCAGCACGTTTGCCGCTTCGCCAACACCCTGAAGTCCCTGGGCGTAAAGAAAGGTGACAGGGTCACCATCTATATGCCGATGATTCCCGAGGCGGCTTATGCGATGCTGGCCTGCTCACGCATCGGCGCCGTGCATTCGGTGGTATTTGGCGGCTTCTCGCCGGATTCCCTGGCTGGCAGAATCATCGACTGTGATTCACGCATCGTCATAACCGCTGACGAGGGCCTGCGTGGTGGCCGCAAGATTCCGTTAAAGAAAAACGTCGATGCTGCGGCCGCCATTCCCGGATGCGAAATACTTAAAACCGTGCTTGTAGTGCGCCGCACCGGCGGCGATGTAGCCTGGAAGAAAGGCCGCGATCACTGGTATCACGAGGCGAGCGCGGACCAGGGGGGAGATTGTCCGCCGGAACCCATGAACGCCGAAGATCCGCTGTTCATACTCTACACTTCCGGTTCGACCGGACAGCCCAAGGGCGTGTTACATACCACCGGTGGCTACCTGGTCTATACCTCCCTGACGCATGAACTGGTGTTCGATTACAAACCCGGCGAGATTTATTGGTGCACTGCGGATGTGGGCTGGGTCACCGGTCACAGTTATATCGTGTACGGACCCCTGGCCAATGGTGCCACCTCGCTCATGTTCGAGGGCGTGCCTAATTATCCCTCCTACTCGCGCTTCTGGGAGGTAGTCGACAAGCACAAGGTGAATATCTTCTACACTGCGCCCACGGCGATACGCGCGCTGATGCGAGAGGGCGCCGACCCGGTTAAGAAGACTTCACGCAAGAGCCTGCGTCTGCTTGGAACCGTGGGCGAACCCATCAATCCCGAGGCCTGGGAATGGTACTACCACTTGGTTGGCGATGACCGATGCCCGATCGTGGACACCTGGTGGCAAACCGAGACCGGCGGAATATTGATCAGCCCCCTGCCTGGCGCCACGGCCCTGAAGCCGGGCTCAGCGACCCGGCCCCTGTTTGGTATTATGCCCGCGCTGGTAGACAACGAGGGCGTGGTACTGGAAGGGCCCAATGAAGGCAATCTCATCATCACGGATTCCTGGCCCGGCCAGATGCGCACGGTTTATGGTGATCACCAACGCTTTGTGGACACCTATTTCTCGACCTTCCCGGGGAATTACTTCACCGGCGACGGGGCCAAGCGTGACGAGGACGGTTATTACTGGATAACCGGCAGAGTGGACGATGTCCTGAATGTCTCCGGGCATCGCATGGGCACGGCCGAAGTGGAAAGCGCGCTGGTGGCGCATCCCAAGGTCGCCGAGGCGGCTGTGGTAGGCTATCCGCATGACATCAAGGGCCAGGGCATTTATGTCTACGTCACGCTGGTGGCGGATGCAGAGCCCAGCGATGAATTGAAGAAGGAACTACGCGACTGGGTACGCAAGGACATCGGCGCTATCGCATCGCCGGACCTTATCCAGTGGGCGCCGGGTCTTCCGAAAACACGTTCCGGCAAAATCATGCGTAGAATCCTGCGCAAGATCGCCGCCAACGATTACGAAAACCTGGGCGATACCTCTACCCTGGCAGAACCCGAAGTGGTTAAACAATTGATCGCAAATCGCGCGAATAAATAGGTGACAACACGTGGCCCTAGGCCTGGCAGAAAAAATCATCATTGCTGACGACCATCCCCTGTTCCGGGGAGCGTTGAGAGAAGCGGTCCTGAAGGCCTGCCCCGAGGCGGTCATCGTTGAAGCCGAAAGCTTCGAGGAACTTCAGGCGGCAACGGATGAGCATTCGGATGCGGATCTTCTGCTGCTGGATTTGAATATGCCAGGCGCTAGCGGCTTTTCCAGCCTGATATACGTACGTTCAAAGCACGGGAGCCTGCCTGCCGTGGTGATCTCGGCACTGGAAGAGACCTGGGTGATACGCCGGGCAATAGCCCATGGCGCAGCCGGCTTCATCCCCAAGTCATCACCGATGAGTGTGATTTCCGAGGCCCTGGCGGCAGTACTGGAGGGAGACTGCTGGCTGCCCCCGGGCATCGATGCCTCCGAGGCCACCCTGGATCAGGGCGAGCAGACTGTGGCCGACCGTCTGGCCCAACTTACGCCGCAGCAATTCAGGGTTTTCAGCATGCTGTCCGAAGGCTTGCTGAACAAGCAGATCGCCTACGAACTCGGGGTATCCGAGGCCACCATCAAGGCACATGTCACGGCGGTCATGAAAAAGCTCAAAGTGACAAACCGGACCCAGGCCGTGTTGGAAGCCACACACCTGGCCCTGGAACGGAAACTGGAAAGCAGCCCGGTCTGAAATAGGCCTTGTCAGCCGGTGTCCCGCCCACGCAAAAGACTGGTCAGGGTCGCCCTCAGGGCTGCCGGCTTGATGGGTTTTTGTAGCATCAGAAAGCCCGCGTCGCGAATCAGCAATTTCACTTCATCAGAATTGTCCGCGGTGATAAACGCGCCTGGTATGGCCACCCCCAGGTGATCGCCAAGAATCCGCACAACGTCCAGACCATTCTCCTGGTCCAGTCGGTAATCGACCAGCATCACGTCTGGAACCAGTCCATCGGGCAGCACTTGCAGCAACTCCTCGCTGGACCTGGCGACGATGACCACGCATCCCCAACGTTGTAGCAAGGCCTGCATTCCATCCAGGATTTCCTGCTCGTTATCCACGCAAACCACCCTGGCGCCCGCGAGACGACCACTCTGAATCCTGGGCGCCTCCACCGGTTGCCCCAGCACGACCTGGTTGAGCGCCAGGGGCAGGCTCACCGAGAACATGCTTCCCTTGCCCAGCCGGGAGCGCACCAGCACAGTATGACCAAGCATGCGCGACACACGATCAACAATGGCCAGTCCGAGGCCCAGCCCTTTCTCCTTGCCGCCAGGACCCAGCTCCAGACGCCTGAACTCCACAAAAATATCCTCGAGATTCTCCTCCGGAATTCCCTGCCCCTGGTCCCAGACCTGCACCTCGACCTGATCACCCCTGAGGCGGGCCGCAACCAGCACCCTGCCACCGGCACTGTAGCGAAACGCGTTGGCAATCAGGTTCTGCAATATGCGCCGCAAAAGCTGTCTGTCGGATTTCACCACGCAGTCAAGCCCTGATCCCCGCAACTCTATTTCCAGGCCGCGGGCCCGGGCCAGCGGAGCAAACTGCTGGTGCAGGACCTTGAGCAGATCCGCCAGTCGAAACTGGCTGATCTCCGGCACCAAGGCACCGCTGTCAAGTTTGGAAATATCCAGCAGCCCACCCAGCAGGTCCTCGGCGGCAGCAAGGCTGTTATCCACCCGGTCCACTAACTTGGCCTGCTCCTGCGGCAGGCTGTCTGACTGATCCACCAGCACCGATATGAACAGGCGGGCCGCATTCAGGGGTTGCAGCAGATCGTGTGTCGCAGCAGCCAGGAAACGCGTCTTGCTTCGATTTGCCTGCTCAGCCTCAGCCTTGGCTGCCTCCAGGTCATGCATGGCCTTGTGCAGCTCGGTCGTGCGTTCCTGCACCCGCTGTTCCAGGTTGGCCTTGGCCTCCTCCAGCGCAAGTTCGGCACTGCGCCGACTGGTTATATCCTGGAACATGGCATACAGGCCGGCGACCCGTCCCTGCTCATCGAACTCTGGAATGTAGGTGCCTATGCAATACACGCTCTTCCCCTGTCGCGTATGCATCGTCAGGTCGAATTCCTGCCTCTCACCTGACAGGGCCCTCTCCAGATAGACCGAACGTTCCAGCAACTGGCCCTCGGATAGCACCTCATCAACGCGCTTGCCGATAACCTGCTCGGCCGGAAGATTCACATAATCCAGATAGCTTTTGTTGGCAAAACGGAAATATTGATCCCGGTCCAGGTAGCTCAGCATTAACGGGGCATTATCCGTATACATACGAATGTTATGCTCACTTTCGCGCAAGGCCTCCTCTACCCGCTTGTGCTCGGTAATGTCGGTAAAGGTTGAAACATAGCCACCACCTGGCATTCGATTGCCGCGAATTTCGATAACCTGGCCATCCGGGCGCTGACGCTCGTAGCGGTAATTTTCACCGCTGCGCATGCGCTCCAGACGCTTGCCGACATGCTCCGGAATCTCGCCAGGACCACAGAGTCCTCTTTCGGCGTTGAAACGAATCAACTCCTCTACGGGCCGACCCACGAACACCATCCCTTCCGGGTAATTGAGCAGTTCAAGGTAACGGCGATTCCATCCCACGATCCGCAAATCCTTGTCCACCACGGCAACACCCTGGCTGATGCTGTGCAGGGTGGCTTCCAGCAGGCGCCGGTTGAACGTCACCGCGTCTGCGGTCTGGTCCAGCAAGGCCAGCATGTCGCCGATGGCCATGCCGGTTTTTTTCAGGGCGGCGGTGAGGACCGCACGCGCCGAGGCCGAGCCAATGGCGCCCGCAAGCAACCTCTCCGTGAAGCGGACGAGCTCGCCATCGGCAAGAATCCCCGGCTCCAGCGCCACACCCTTGTCTTTCTCGTACTTTTCGAAGGCACGTTGAGTATGTCGGCGACCGACAAAGCGGGCAGCCAGGGCTTGCAGGTCTCCAACCGTGGCATGTTGCTGCCAGCGTGAGGGCAGTGGAGGCGGGCCCCTGCGCGGGTCCTCCACAAATGCTACTGCCTGCAGCTGCTCACGCAGCGAGGGCGCCCACAGTGCAGAACCTACCACCAGGCCGATCACGTTGAGAGCCAGGGACAGGGCCACGCCATGGGTGATGTGGGTCATGCCTTCCAGACCGAACAATGCCTCGGGCCGCAACCAATGCATGCCCCAAATTCCGTTGGCTATCCACTGCAGATCGCCACCGGCTGAACGTGCCATTCCGGGTAGCAGCAGGGTATACGACCAGACCGTAAAACCCAGCCCCAACCCGAGCAGCGCACCACGTCGACTGGCATTGCGCCAGAACAAACCGGCAATGATCGCGGGAGCGAACTGGGCGACGGCGGCAAAAGACAGAAGACCGATAGAAGCCAGGCCCGAGCCCTGGCCGGTCAAACGGTAATACAGATACGCAGCCAGGGTCAGGGCCACGATCGTCGCGCGCCGGACATGCAGCAGCACACGGCTCATGTCCTCGCGCATGTGCAAGCCAAATGACTTAGCCTCCAATAGCAGCGGCATGACGATATCGTTGCTGACCATGGTGGCCAGGGCCACGGTGGCCACAATTACCATACCCGTGGCGGCAGAGAATCCGCCCAGGAATGCGAACACGCCCAGGGCATGGTTGCCATGCGCCAGGGGCAGGGCAAGTACGAAAGTATCGGCATTGACATTATTCGTACCAAACACTTTCAAACCGGCCATGGCAATCGGCAGTACCGTCAGCATGACCACGCCCAGGTATAGCGGGAACAGCCAGCGAGCCATGCGCAAGTCCCTTTCACCGCCGCATTCGACAACTGCAACATGGTATTGCCTGGGCAGGCAAATCATGGCCGCCATGGCCAGAACGGTCTGGGCAAGAAATCCGTCGGGCATATCTACGGGAAGAAACAAGGAGCTCATGTCCGGGTCGATAACCATGCTCTCCAGGGCGGCCCTGGGACCATCAAGTACGCCGTACATGGCAAACATGGCAACCGCGAGCAACGCCACCAGCTTGACCACGGATTCGGTCGCAATCGCCAGCATCATTCCACGATGGTGCTCGGATGCGTCAAGGTGGCGGGTACCAAACAGGATGGCAAAAACAGCCAGTAACAGAGCCAGATAAAATGCCGTGGCCGGTGTCCCGCCGCCGCCTGCGACGGCGCTACCGGATAGCACATCGAAGGAGGTGGCGACAGCTTTGAGCTGCAGGGAAATATAGGGAATGACCCCCACCACCGCGCTGACTGTCACCAGCACCGAGATGCCCCTGGACATACCGTAGCGGGCCGCAATGAAATCCGCGATGGTGGTGAGATTCTGCTTCTTGCTGACGGCAACAATTCGTCGCAACACCTCCCATCCAAACACGAACATAAGGACAGGCCCGAGATAAATCGGCACATAACCCCAGCCGGTAGACACAGCGGTACCCACCGAACCGTAAAAAGTCCAGGACGTGCAGTAAACCGCCAACGAAAGGCTGTACACCAGCGGCCCATTTATTGGTCGCTTGCCTGCCGCTTCCCTGCTATCGCCCCAGTAGGCAATCGCAAAGAGAAATCCAACATAGACAAGTGACAGGGCAATGAGGATGCCTGTCTGCAAGTGGAAATTCTCCCCTTAGAGTTCAATAAGCCGGGCGAAGTTAGATTCTAATACCATGGTCTAATAAGGCCCGCAAGCATACGACAAGTTCGAAGCAAGCGTCGCAACCCGGCGATTATCGTCAGGAAAAAGCCGCTTACATGTTGCCGAATGAGTACGGGTCCAGCCTGGCAACAATACTCTAAGACTAAAGTAGGACTGCATTGCCATGAGGCCCTCGGCTAGATTGATCAGCGGTATATATTAGGGTCATAGCCACCAAAAGAGGGGGAGCGTCCCATGAGTGGAAATAGCAAAGGGGCTGAATACTGGAAAAGAAACCTGAGCCTGATGACAGTCTGTCTGGTCATCTGGTTTGTAGTTTCCTACGTATTCGGAATTATTCTTGTAGAACCTCTGAACGCGATCAAGATCGGCGGGTATAAGCTCGGTTTCTGGTTTTCGCAGCAGGGATCTATCTACATTTTCGTCGTACTGATCTTCTACTACGCATCCAAGATGAATAAGTTGGATCGCGAATTCGACGTTCACGAAGACTGAGGGGGGCGTAGCAATGGATCTCAAGACATTAACCTTTATTGTCGTGGGCGCTACCTTCGCCCTGTACATCGCAATTGCAATTTATTCCCGTGCCAAGAGCACAGGGGATTTCTATGTTGCAGGCAAGGGTATTCACCCGGTAGCAAACGGCATGGCCACAGCAGCTGACTGGATGTCGGCAGCTTCATTCATCTCCATGGCGGGCCTGATAGCCTTCCTTGGCTACGGCGGTTCGGTGTTCCTGATGGGCTGGACGGGCGGTTACGTGCTGCTCGCCATGTTGCTCGCACCTTATCTGCGCAAGTTCGGCAAGTTCACGGTTCCGGAGTTCATTGGTGAGCGTTATTACTCACAGAGCGCCCGCATCGTGGCTGTTATCTGCCTGATTGTTGCTTCAATCACGTACGTGATCGGGCAAATGAAGGGTATCGGCGTGGCATTTTCGCGATTCATGGAAGTGGATTTCACTCATGGATTGATGGTGGGTATGACCATCGTGTTCATATATGCCGTACTCGGCGGTATGAAAGGCATCACCTATACCCAGATTGCCCAGTACTGCGTCTTGATTTTCGCCTACACGATTCCGGCGATCTTCATTTCCTTGCAGTTGACCGGCAATCCCATCCCGCAATTGGGACTGGGTAGCACCATGGCGGATGGCAGTGGCGTATATCTGCTGGACAAGCTGGATCTGATCGTGACCGACCTGGGTTTCAGGGAGTACTCGACATCGTCCAACGGGAATATGCTCAATATGTTCCTGTACACATTGTCCCTGATGATCGGTACCGCGGGTCTGCCGCACGTGATCATTCGCTTCTTCACTGTACCCAAGGTGCGTGACGCCCGTGCGTCGGCCGGTTGGGCATTGGTCTTCATCGCGATCCTGTACACCACAGCTCCGGCCGTGGGCGCCATGGCTCGCCTGAACCTGATCAATACCATCCAGACCGGACCGATAGGCTCGCCGACAGGCAATGTGCTGATTTCAGAGCTGCCTGACTGGATGGGTCGCTGGCAGGCAACCGGCCTGCTGGGATGGGAAGACAAGAACGGCGATGGCCGTATTCAGTTCTACGATGAAGCAGGTCTCGGTGACAAGGCGGCGGCCTATGGCTGGGCCGGCAACGAGATGACCAAGGTTGACCGTGACATCATGGT
>JAPHSC010000133.1 GCA_026193125.1 Gammaproteobacteria bacterium | reverse complement strand
TCGCAATGCGGTAAAAGCCGGACTTCCAATGTGGTCTCCAGCTTCGAGTCCCCTCAGGGGCGAGCGCCAGGTAGTAGCTGTCGTGGGTCTCGAACTCCCTGGCTACCTGGCGGACGATATCGGTGCCGGCGCTCCGGTCCAGCGGTTTGGCTCCCAGGGCTCTTAGCAAGGTTCCCAGGGGCCACCAGAATAGTGTGTGCTTGGCCAGAAAATGCACGTCCAGACCCATGGCAACCTTGTATACCAGTAACCAGAATCCGTCCCAGTTAGAGGTGTGCGGTGCGGCTATCAACACGGCCTTCTTTTCCACAGGCTGGCCGCCTACGGACTCCCACCCGTTGACACGCAATATCGACTTGGCAATGGCGCGCAGAATCATGCCCGCAAACTGTCACAGTTTTCGAACAGGCGCAATGGCGTCATTGTCGCCCGCCGGATCGGTCCCAATTTCAGCCATAAGATTGCAGTTTTCTGAAGCGCCGCCACCTAATTGCCGGATAGTCCCGGTCGCGCACCTGCAGGATGGCCGGGTTCGTGTCAGAATCGGCAGTCCAGTTGGAGGTGGTTCATGAGATTCGCTGCTATATACGCTTGTTTGTCGCTGATCGGTCTGATGGCCTTGCCCACCTGGGCAGACGAGTCCTTGAATACCCCAGCCGCTTCTCGTTTTGCCAGCCTGGCGTTGGAATGCGTGCACCGCGAGTATCCGAACAAGATCTCCCACGTGATGGGCAGCGACCAGGATGTACAGCCACCACGCGAGCTTACACCCGCCTTCTTCGGATGTTTTGATTGGCATTCTGCAGTGCATGGGCACTGGTTACTCGCGCGTCTGGCAAGAACCTATCCGCAAGAGGATTTCTCCCTGCAGGCACGCAGCGCCCTTGAAAAAAGCCTGTCGCCGGACAGGATAAATGCAGAGGCCGAGTACCTGCGTGGAGAAGGGCGCGGCTCCTTTGAGCGACCCTATGGTCTGGCCTGGCTGCTGCAATTGGCGTCAGAACTTCGCCAGTGGGACGATGTGCAGGCCATTAAGTGGTCACAAAACCTGGCACCGCTGGAACAGGCGGCCAGGGAGCGGTTGTTCACCTGGCTGCCCAAGCTCGCTTACCCAATACGCGTGGGCGAGCACTCACAGACTGCATTTGCCTTTGGCTTGATACTGGACTGGGCACGCATAGCCGGCGACAAGGAGATGGCGGCACTGGTCGAGAGCAAGGCCCGGGAGTTTTATTCCGGCGACCGGAACTGTCCTTTGTCTTATGAGCCCTCGGGACAGGATTTCTTGTCACCCTGTCTGGCTGAAGCCGATCTAATGAGGAGATTGATGCCGCCAGAGACATTCGCTGGCTGGCTGACGGGGTTTCTTCCGCTATTGCCAACCGACGGTTCTGTCGACTGGCTGCCGGTAGGC
Organism: Gammaproteobacteria bacterium; assembly: GCA_026193125.1. Lineage (GTDB taxonomy): Bacteria > Pseudomonadota > Gammaproteobacteria > Steroidobacterales > BM003 > CAKZML01. The sequence continues at coordinate 2,125 of JAPHSC010000133.1, read as the reverse complement.
AGGGTGACGGACCGATCTGATGGCAAACTGGCCCACCTGGACGGACTGAATATCAGCCGTGCCTGGATGCTGGAGGGCGTGGCCCAGGGCTTGCCGGTAGATGATACGAGGCGCAGGTCGGTGAAGGCCACCGCAGACGTACACAGGACGGCAGGCCTGTCCGCAGTTACCGGTGAGTTTTATGCCGGTGGTCACTGGCTGGGAAGTTTTGCCACCTATTTGACCACCGGGCGCGGCTTGCACTAGAAAGCACAAGGCCGGGCAAAACTCCCGAATGGTGGCCGGCCAACTTGACGACTGGTGCTTGGGCCATGCAGGTATAGGGCCTCGCACGCAGGCGACGACTGGCTCGCGCTGCCCGATTCGCGGCAGCGTTGCGTTGAACCCTGTACCGCTGCCAGAGAATCGCCGGCGGCGAGTAAGCGAGGTGCTCTCGTCAATCAGGTAAACTGGCAGCTCGAACAGTTGGAACATGGGTTTGGCCTGCGTCATCTACGTATTCGATTGACACCGGCTCGACCTCAAAATCGGTTTTGCCGTCTTCCGCAAAAAAATGAGCTTGTAACGGAGTTGATACGCAGCCTGGCCGCTCCTGTGAGGGTGACTCCGGTGCACTGCGCTTCAGTTCATGGTGGTGCCATGTATATCAAGGCAGAAGAGGTTCAGAAGCCTCTCTTTAACTTCACGATCTCCGCACGGGGCAAGAATGCGGAGCTCCCGGTATTCGCGTTCTTGCGGCGTCGCTACGGAAACATACCGCTTAACCAGATCGAGAGTATGTTTGGCTTCGTGGAACGCAGCACCCTCTACGGTGGCAGACCATTCACGGGCAGCGAATTATCCGATAATGACGTGACTGACCTGAACAGAGCAGGCATTGGGCTGCGGCTTCCCCTGACCAATCACGAAGTTAGCAGGGAAGAATACGAGGGTGCGAGAGCGCTATTAACACGCTATCACCACAAGCTGAATTCTGTGATTGCAACAAATGATGACCTGGCGACCTGGATAGCGGAGGATTTTCCCTTGTACAAGCGCGACGCCAGCGTGATCAAGAACATCAATAACCCAAGAAAGCTGGCCAGGGCCATGGAGATATATGATTCGGTCGTACTACCCATGCCCTGCAACGAAGATTTCGAGTTCCTGGAATCCATTGAATACAAGGATCGAATCACCCTTTTTGCGAATGCCGGTTGCGCAATGACCTGTCCCTCGAGAATCTGCTATGCATCTTTCTCGGAATTCAACAAATTCAAGGGTGCAGATATTCTTTGCTCACAGACAATCAAGGAGCGTGAGAGTTTCGGCATGATTGATTTTCAGCTGGAACCGCTGCTAGCGCTGGGCTTTACCCACTTCAAGCTATTGCGCTCGCGTCCGGGCGCGCAAACCGGCTTTTGACCCCTAGTCCGTGACGCCTGGCGCAGCATTGCGCGAGCCAGGGTAATCGCGACCTGCGCAGGATCCTGCGGCATACTCGGATCAGATTTCACAATTCCGGGCAAAGACGGTGAAAAACCCAGAACGATAACGGGTCGGTGCTATTGCCTTGCCCGCTTGAGCCTTTCAAATGCCTCGATAAATACCAGGGCATCATCCTCGGCGAAGGTTTCCAGTACCGATTCGCTGCCAATCCAGATCGTGTCCCAGGCTTCGTCGCCTGATTTGAGGGTAAAAACCATCTCGCCATCGTCCCAGGTGATGCGATCAATGCTGTCCACCGGATATTTGACCTGCCGACTAAGCAGGTTTTCCACCCGGTCAAGAACAGTGTTCTTTATCTGGTTGACGATCTTGCTGTCCGATTCCTCCTCGCGCGCATCATCAAACTCCTCCCTGATCTCTTGCAAGGTTTCCTCGGAAAGCTGCATGGCTACATGATCATGGGTCAGTAACAGCGTTACCTCCCCGCTGGCATTTTCTATTGACTCGATAGTTATGTCGGCCGGGTCCTGGTTCGCCGCTTCGTCGCTTGCCGCATTTTTCCCGTCACTGCATCCGCTCACAAGCAGAAATGTGCCGAGCAGCAGAATAAGTATGCGTCTCACTTTGTAACCTCCACTGCTTGCGGCTATTTTCCTGGGGTCAGACTACTGGACAGCCGTCGTCTCTTCAACACCGG
>JAPHSC010000102.1 GCA_026193125.1 Gammaproteobacteria bacterium | reverse complement strand
GGCTTAAGCCGCAACCCACTTTTTCTTAAATCCGCACTGGCGGACGACCGCAGCACCCATATGCGTTTATGCCTGTTGCAATCATGCTGCGGCGAGGCAAGAATGCGCCGATGCGCATGACTTCTGCTAAATTCAAAGGCTGGTCGAACAAGGCCATTACCCTGATGGGTATGTCGGGGGTGGGAAAGACCACGCTGGCCAGTCATTTGCCCAAGGATAACTGGTTCCATTTTTCCGGAGACTACCGAATAGGCACCAAGTACCTGGAAGAACCCATACTTGACAACATCAAGCGCCAGGCCATGCAGGTGGACTTTCTGCGCGAACTTTTGCGCAGTGATTCCATTTATATCGCCAGCAATATTACTGTCGACAACCTGAGCCCCATTTCGACCTTTCTCGGAAAAATTGGTCGCTCCGACAAGGGGGGATTGGCAGTGGACGAGTTCGTGCGCCGCCAGCGCCTGCACCGGGAGGCGGAAATACAGGCCATGAAGGATGTGCCGGAGTTCATTTCCAAGGCCCAGGAAATCTATGGCTATGAACATTTCATCAATGATGCCGGCGGCAGTGTGTGTGAACTGGATGACCAGGAAATGCTGGAAGCGCTTGCCGGCAGTACGCTGATCCTCTATCTGCGACCGGACCAGGAAATGGAACAGCAGTTGATCCGCCGGGCGGTGACTCATCCCAAGCCCTTGTACTACCGGGAGGACTTCTTTCAGTCCCAAATCGCGATATTCCTGGAGGAGCAATCTTTAAAGAGCCCGGCCGAGATTGAGCCCGACCAGTTCGTGCAATGGATATTTCCCAAGCTTGCCGCCCACCGCAAACCTCGCTATGAGGCTATTACCCGTGAATATGGCTATGCCGTGGATGCAGCATCGATCAGCAGCTTGCGCGACGAGCAGGACATCATCGGACTGATTTGCGAGGCCCTGGATCGGGCCTAGTCGCTGCTCTGGACGTCTGGTGTCTTGAATAGCGCCCACAGGGCGGTGGCCGCAAGTACCAATACTCCGCCTGCCATCGCCGCGGCGCCGGGTTCCTCACCATGTACCAGCCACGCCCACACCGGACTCAATACTGGCTCCAGCAATAACAGCAAGGACGCCTCCAGGGCTGTCACATTGCGTATACCTCTGGTCATAAACACATAGGCAAGCGCGATCTGGGCCGCCCCAAGGTACAACACCAGCAACCAGTCACCTACGGGCGCGGCGGGAATGGGAAACGCCATACTGCCCGCCACCAGACAGGCAATGAGATTGCCTGCTACCACGCTGGCCAGTGCTGGATCCTGCCCCGGCGTCATCTTGCGGGATTGCCAACGCAGACCCAGCACCGTCAGTGCCCAGGTCACACCGGCACAGGCTGCAAAGATGTTACCCAGCGCCGGATTCGGGGAGGTAACGGTCGCAGACTCCTCGCCCAGCAAGAGCAGGGCCAGGCCCGCAGCCAGGACGGCCATCAGCAGCAGGTCCAGCTTCTGAACCCTTTCCTTGAGCAGCATTGGGCCCAATAGGAGCAGGTACAAAGGCGCCGTGGACTGCAGGAAAATCGCATTCGCGGCCGTGGTCAGCTTATTGGCCAGCACGTAAAAGATCATGGTCCCGGCAAAACACGCCGCTACCCCGAGGATACCCAGAGACCAGCCCTTGCGCGCCTGCGGCAACAACAACCACAACACCAGCGCCGCGACCAGGCTGCGCATACTGGCGACCTGCCAGCCAGTGAAAGCCAAAAGCTTGATCGCTGTCCCGCCGGTGGAAAACAGGATCGCAGCAAGCAGCAATGACGCCCTGGCGGATTGTGCGGTCTGCATGGTCTGGGGAGCCTCTGATTTAATCAGGTTGAGGCGGATTGTACGCGAAAGGATCCAGACTCAAGGTGCCGGTTACACAATACTCATCCTCAAAGCCCATCAACGCAGAAGATGTATATCGACATTTTATCCCTGATTTCGGCAGATACTCCTCAATTCGCCTTGGGGAAGAATTGGGGTCGAACCGCAATTAAATAGTCAACCGTCAAACGGAAAAAGACAGCGGTCGACCCGCTTTTACTTCGGCCCGATGAGAAGACATCAACAGCCCGGACCCGGGCATCCCACCACCGGGCGCTCCGGCGGCGGCGACGGGGGGAAATACCTAGGCCCTTCCGGTGCCAGATAATTGCCTCTGGGATTGTCCACCCCTTCTAACTCCCACGTTATTTCGTGCACCACACCCACGGCCCGAACAGGATTACCGCCAATCAATCGGGGCGTGTACTTGAACTTCGCCAAAGCATCGGCTCCAGCTTTATCAAACATCCCCGGTGGGGCCGATTCAAGCAGCGTGATATTTTCGACATCTCCTAGTTCGGTGATGTCGAACTGATACACAGCCCGGCCCTGAATTTCTCGATCCAAAGCCTTCCGGGGATATACCGGGGCTTGCCTGTGCACGGGCTCGTAATCAATTACCTGGGCTTCTCGCCGCTCCAGCCAGGCATCCGCACGCGCAGGATCCGGCGTGACACCCAGGCCCTCCCGATACACCCTTTCCAAAAACTTCATGGACACCGCATCGCCCTGCTCCGCTGCCAACTCCCACCAGTGTCGGGCTGCCGCAGGATCCGGGGCTACACCGTTACCCGTAGCCAGTCGTATTCCAAGCTCAGACTGCGCCACAACGTCTCCGGATTCAGCTGACAAGGTCAACATGCGCAGTCCTTCGGTCGCATCTGTCGGAATTCCTTCGCCATCGAAATACATTTTTGACAGCGTTCGCAGTGAAAGAGTGTCGCCAGCGTCAGCCGCGGGCTTCAGATACTTCACGGCCGCTTCGTAGTCCTGCTTGATTCCCTCGCCCGTGTAGTACATGACTCCCAGGTACTTACACGCCTCGATGTTTCCCTGCCCAGCCGCCTTGCGAAACCACTTGGCTGCCTTCCTTGGGCTACTGGAGGTCGCGTAACCCTTCAGATAGAACTCACCCAACCGTAGCTGGGCGCCAGCATGATCATCCCCAGCGGCCTTCTTCATCCACTTGAGTGCTTTTCTACCGTCGGGAAAACCAAAGTCACCTTCCAGATAGGCTTGACCGAGCTGGTAGCGAATATCTGCCCCACCTGTCTTTGCCGCCTTCACAAACTGTTTTTCTGCCTGCTCCATTTCCCCTGACTCGATCAGCCGGACCGCTTCAGCGACAAGCGTTTCGGGGTCGCCAGAGGTCTCGGCCCGGACCACTGGAGCCCCGGTTAGCAGGGAAAGTACAAGCAAATAAAGTGTTATTTGATATGCCATTTCAGCCCCTTAAACTGTCTTGTGGTCTTTTTATCCCACAAGTGGATAAAAAGTCCACCATCAAGACGAGATTCCCCAAGAACTGACAAAGTAGATTAGGGCTGACTCCTAGAATTGGTGTCGAACCGCATGTAATTTAAGACTCGACGATCGGTTAGCGGGGACAACCGAAGAATCGGGGTCGAACCGCAATGAAATGGCCAACCGCCAAACACCTTTCGGAAACTTCGGTTCGACCCCATTTTTCTCAGCTCAAGGCACGCTTCCTGGGTCAGTACGATACAGTGGGGCGTACTTTTAGCTACCTCGCACCGCTCGGAACTCGACCCCGAACTCCCTAGTGCAACAGACGTGTACGTATGGTGCCATTGAT
>JAPHSC010000129.1 GCA_026193125.1 Gammaproteobacteria bacterium | reverse complement strand
TTTGGCGCGGGCGGGCAGCACTTTGCCAGGCTGGAAGATTTGTTGGCAGCACTGCTGCCAGGGGTCAGCAAGGAACATCGTGTGCTGGTAAAAGGCTCGCGGGCCATGCGCATGGAGCGCGTCGTGCAGGCGCTGGCTGATAGCGCCGATCAATCGCTCAAGACAGGAAGCTGACCATGCTGCTTTATCTGACAAAATGGCTTGCACAGTTCAACCCGACCTTCAATTTGTTCGGCTACCTGACCATGCGGGCAATCCTCGGAGCGCTTACTGCACTGGCTATTTGTTTCGTCGTCGGACCGCTGATGATCAAGCACCTGAGGGTGCGCCAGATCGGCGAGAAGGTGCGTGATTACGGTCCCGAAACCCATTTGCTTAAGGCTGGAACGCCGACCATGGGTGGTGCGCTGATTATTATTGCCGTGGCTGTCAGCACCTTGTTGTGGGCCAGCCTGGATAACCATCTTGTCTGGCTTGTGCTGGGTACCTTGCTTGCGTTTGGCGCCATCGGTTTCGTTGACGATTACAAGAAGCTCTACGTGCCGGGCTCGGAAGGCCTGGCGCCATGGACCAAGATATTCTGGCAGAGCGTGAGCGCCCTGGTGGTTGCGGTGACGTTGTATTCGACTGGGACGGTCACCGAAACCTCGCTGCTGATTCCATACATGAAGGACATGCTTATTCCGATGGGCCTGTTTTACGTGCCCTTTGTTTACATCGTCATTGTTGGCAGCAGCAACTCGGTCAACCTGACCGATGGCCTGGATGGCCTGGCAATCATGCCCACCGTGTTGATCGCCGGTGCCCTGGGTGTGTTTGCCTACGCCACCAGCAACGTGAATTTTTCTGCCTACCTGGATATTCCATACATCAACGGAGCTGGGGAGCTGATGGTTTTTTGTGCCGCCATGTGCGGCGCAGGACTGGGTTTTCTCTGGTTCAACACCTACCCGGCGCAGGTATTCATGGGTGATGTGGGCGCGCTGGCCCTGGGCGGTGCCCTGGGTGCGGTAGCTGTCATGGTGCGCCAGGAGCTGGTGTTCATGGTGATGGCCGGTGTGTTCGTGATGGAAACCGTATCGGTCATTTTGCAGGTGGCTTCTTTCAAGCTTACCGGCAAGCGAATTTTCCGCATGGCGCCATTGCATCACCACTTCGAACTCAAGGGCTGGCCGGAGCCCAAGGTGATTGTCCGTTTCTGGATCATTACCGTAATCCTGGTGTTGGTCGGTTTGTCGTCTCTCAAGATCCGTTAATCAAGGCTGTTTGCACGAATGTCGCATGACATGACAGAACAACGCACAGAACGCCAGCCAGGCTTCCGCACCCTTGTCGTGGGTCTGGGGAAGACCGGCCTGTCCTGTGCCCGATACCTGTCTGGCCTGGGGCAAAGCGTGCATGTTGTGGACACACGGGAACAACCGCCGAGTCTGTCGCAGTTGAATCGGGATTTTCCAGCAGTGACCACGGATCTGGGCAAGATCGATGCGGTCGTTCTTGAGCATGTTGACCAGTTGATCGTGTCACCGGGCCTGCCCATGGACATGCCATTGCTGCAGGCGGCACGGGCCCGCCAACTCCCGGTCATGAGTGATATCGATTTATTTGTTGCAGCGGCCCGCGCGCCGGTTATAGCCATTACCGGCTCTAACGGAAAATCCACGGTCACTTGCATGCTCAATGACATGGTGCTGGCGGCGGGCCACAAGGTAAGCACCGGAGGAAACCTGGGTGTACCGGCGCTGGATTTGCTGGGTGATGAGATACCGGACTTTTATCTCCTTGAGCTATCCAGCTTCCAGCTGGAGCGGTCCGGATATTTGCCCTTGTACGCGGCAGTTGTCCTGAATATTTCACCCGATCACCAGGATCAGCACCGTAGTTACGAAGAATATATCGAAGCCAAGGCCAGGATCTTTGAAGCCTGCCAGCACCCGGTGATCAACCTCGACGATCCGGTGGTAATCGGCATGCTCAAGGGCGAGTCCGAATACACCGCCTTCAGTTTATCTGAGCCTCGCGGTCAGGATCTTGGCATCAGCCTGGTCGACGGTCGGCGCTGGTTCAGCCGGGGCAGCACAGCTTTGATGCCGGCCGATGAATTGCGGCTGGTGGGACGCCACAATGAGGCCAACGCCCTGGCAGCCCTGGCAATCGGCAGCGTAATGGGTCTGGCGGATACAGCCATGGTAAGCGCCTTGCGTGCGTTCCGTGGTCTGGATCACCGCATGCAGGAAGTACGCCGCCGCAACGGGGTCCTGTGGATCGATGACTCCAAGGGCACCAATGTGGGCGCCACGGTGGCTGCAGTGCGAGGACTGGATGGACCGCTGGTGCTGATTGCCGGTGGCCTGTCCAAGCAGGCGGATTTCCGTCCCCTGGCGGCTGCGCTGGCTGGCCGCACCCTTGGCATCGTATTGATTGGCCGTGATGCCGAGAGTCTGCGCAGGGATCTGGAGTCTGCCGCCCCGATCCACATGGCCACGAGTATGCAGGACGCAGTGGACAAGGCCGAGGCGCTGGCCACGTCCGGCTCAACCGTGTTGTTGTCTCCGGCCTGCGCCAGCCAGGACATGTTCGATGACTACGCACATCGTGGGCGGGAATTTTCCAGCCTCGTCGGGAGGCTGGCATGAGCGCTGCGGCCATGACCCTGGGCAGTGGATACGCCAAGCCCCGTCGGCTGGAAGTGGACTTCCTGTTGCTGGTCGCGGTAACCGGCTTGTTGATGCTGGGCGTGATTATGGTGGCTTCGGCTTCGATGTCTATTTCCCAGCAGGAGTTCGGTACGCCTTTTCATTACCTGTTACGTCATTGCCTGAACATCGGACTGGGACTGATATTGGCGGTGATGCTGCTGGGTATACCCATAGCGCTCTGGGAGCGGGTCAGTTTCCTGCTCTTGCTGTCGGCCATGGGTCTGCTCATCCTGGTGCTGGTACCGGGTGTGGCCAGGCCGGTTAACGGTGCGGTGCGCTGGTTGCATCTTGGCGTGTTTAACCTGCAGGTTTCCGAACCCGCCAGGTTGTTGTTGATGATGTACCTGTCGGCCTACATGGTGCGACGGGGTGATGAGTTGAGGCAGGGTTTCGGTGGCTTCCTCAAGCCGATGCTCGTGATCGCGCTGGCTTGCTTCCTGCTGCTGCTGCAACCGGATTTTGGTGCCGCCATGGTGCTGCTCTCCACCTCTATGGCGATGCTGTTTGTGGCCGGCGTGAATATTCGCTATTTCCTGCTGCTGATCAGTATCGCCGCCGGCTCCATGGCCGCACTGGCGCTCACCTCCGCGTACCGTGTGCGTCGCCTGATGTCGTTTATCGACCCCTGGGCCGATCCGTTTGGCAGCGGCTTTCAGTTGACCCAGTCGCTGATTGCGATAGGGCGCGGTGAGTGGTTCGGCGTGGGTCTTGGCGCCGGTATTCAGAAGCTGTTCTACCTGCCTGAGGCACATACCGATTTTGTGTTCGCCGTGATGGCTGAGGAACTGGGCCTGGTCGGGGTGGTATGCACCCTGGCGTTGTACTTGCTGCTCGTGTGGAGAGCATTCAAGGTGGCCACCAATGCCGCCCGCGCCCAGTTGCAGTTTGGCGCTTTCCTGGCGTTTGGCATCGGGTTCTGGCTGGGTTTCCAGGCCCTGATAAACATCGGTGTAAACATGGGCGCATTGCCCACCAAGGGATTGACGCTGCCGCTTATGAGTTACGGCGGCAGCAGCATCCTGATCACCCTGGCTGCGCTGGCGGTGTTGTTCCGCGTGAACCACGAGAGCAATGCGGTGGGGCGGTCGGCCGTGACGGCCCCGGCGGCGGGCAGGCGTGGTCGGGTAACGGGGAGGCGCGGCGCATGAGCGGCACCGTAATGATCATGGCTGGGGGCACCGGGGGGCACGTGATTCCAGCCCTGGCCGTGGCCCGCGCCTTGCGCCAGCAGTCCAGGAACGTGGTCTGGCTGGGCACCCACAAGGGTCTGGAGGCTCGCCTGGTACCGGAAGCGAATATCGAGATGGAATGGGTGCAGATCGGTGGTCTGCGCCAGGCCGGGTGGCGCAAGCGCCTGCTTGCCCCGCTACAACTGTTGCGCGCCCTGTGGCAGTCCGCCAGGGCAATCCAGCGTCGCAGACCGGCGCTGGTGCTGGGTATGGGTGGGTTCGTTTCCGGCCCCGGCGGTTTGGCGGCGTGGCTGCTGCGGCGTCCCCTGGTGATTCACGAGCAAAATGCCGTACCGGGTCTGACCAACAAGTTACTGTCACATATCGCCACGGACGTGTACGAAGCTTTCCCCGGCACCTTCGCGCCGCAGGTCAGGGCACGCCACATAGGCAATCCCGTGCGCCCCGAAATCATTGAATTGGAGACTCCGGAAAAGCGCCTGGCCGGACGCGAGGGCCCGCTGCGTATCCTGGTGTTTGGCGGCAGCCAGGGCGCAATGAGTCTGAACCAGGAGGTTCCGAGGGCCCTGGGCCAGGTCGCGAGCAGTCGGCGATTTGATGTGCGCCACCAGGCCGGCGAGAGAACCCTGTCGCTGGCCCGGCAGGCTTATCGTGAGGCTGGACTGGAAGCACAGGTGGAGTCGTATATCGACGACATGGCGGCCGCCTACCGTTGGGCCGACCTGGTGATTTGTCGCTCCGGAGCGTTATCGGTCGCCGAGATAGCCGCTGCCGGTCTGGCGTCAATACTGGTGCCTTACCCCGCAGCTGTGGATGACCACCAGACTGTCAACGCCGGGTTCCTGGTGGACGCCGGTGCGGCCTGCCTGTTGCCCGAGTCGCAGTTGCGCTCCGGCGGGCTGCAAAGCCTGCTCATGGAACTGACCGGGTCCCGTCAGACTTTGTTGACCATGGCAATTGCTGCACGCGAGCAGGCCAAGCCACATGCCCTGCAGGCACTGGTATCTGCCTGCATCGCCGCAGGCAAATGGGAAGGAGCGTCATGAGCGATCGCATGCGCAAGATCAATCGCATTCACTTTGTCGGTATCGGCGGCGCGGGTATGAGCGGTATTGCCGAGGTATTGATGAATCTCGGCTACACCGTCCAGGGATCGGATCTGAAAGAGAACGCCGTAGTGCGTCGTCTGCGCAGATTGGGAGCGAGCATATTTATCGGCCATGACAAGGCCAACCTGGGCGAGTCCGATGTGGTTGTGGTGTCCAGCGCGGTGACCCGGGAAAATCCGGAGGTCGTGGCTGCCATGGAAGGGCGGGTGCCTGTGGTGAAGCGGGCGGAGATGCTGGCCGAACTCATGCGCTTCCGCTCCGGAATCGCAGTGGCCGGCACGCATGGAAAGACGACGACAACCAGCCTGGTGGCAAGCGTGATGGCCGAGGCCGGCCTGGATCCGACCTTTGTTATCGGCGGTCGACTGGAAAGTGCCGATGCTCACGCGCGCCTGGGCGCAGGAAAATACCTGGTGGCGGAGGCCGACGAAAGCGATGCCTCCTTCATGCATTTGCAGCCGATGATCGCGGTGGTGACCAACATCGATGTCGATCACCTTTCCAGCTATCAAAACGACTTCCAGGTCTTGAAGCGTACCTTCGTTGAGTTCCTGCACAATCTGCCTTTCTATGGACTGGCGGTCTTGTGTATCGACGACGAGAACGTCAGGTCCATCCTTTCCGAGGTGGGTCGTCCGATCATTACCTACGGTCTTGCGGAGGACGCGGACATCAGGGCGGTTGGTCTGCGGCACGACGCATTCAGCTCGACGTTTGAAGTGCTGCGTCCCGATCGTCATCCGACAACGATCACCTTGCGCCTGCCGGGTAAGCACAATGTGTTGAATGCGCTGGCCGCAATTGCTGTTGCCTATGAAATTGATCTGCCAGATTCATCGGTACAGAAGGCCCTGTCGGAGTTTGCCGGGATTGATCGCCGCCTGCAGTTGATCGGTGAGAGGGAGTATGCCGGCAAGCGCGTGATGTTCGTCGATGACTACGGTCACCATCCGCGAGAGATCGATGCCACGCTCAAGGGTCTGCGTGCAGGTTGGCCGAACCGCCGTGTGGTCGTGGTATTCCAGCCCCATCGTTTTAGCCGTACGCATGACTTGCTGGATGATTTTGCCGAGGTCCTGTCACAAGACATGGACGTGCTGGTGTTGACCGAGGTCTATGCGGCAGGAGAGGAGCCAATAGCCGGTGCTGACGGGCGAGCCCTGGCCCGGGCGATACGCGGACGTGGCCGGGTGGAACCAGTATTTGTGGCTGAGCTCGAGCAGGTCCCGGCCGTGTTAGCCGGGCTGCTGGAAGACGGTGACATCGTAATTACCCTGGGCGCCGGCAGCATCGGTGCGCTTGCCCAGGAACTGCCGGACTTGCTGACTGCGGAGGCGGGAGCATGAGCGCCCTGCGCGAAGGACATGAGTGGGACAGTCGAGTGCTGCGGGATGAGCCCATGAGCAAGCACACGTCCTGGCGCGTGGGCGGTCCGGCAGATCTGTATTTTGTTCCCCGCAATATTGAGGAACTGACGGGCTTCCTGTCCGAGCTTGATGAGCAGACCCCCATCACCTGGGTTGGCC
>JAPHSC010000150.1 GCA_026193125.1 Gammaproteobacteria bacterium | reverse complement strand
CGCTCACGGCGGTGTCAGGCTGCTCCAGAATGACCGGCTCGATGGCGGCTACCGAATTTACAGCGACCACGCTGTACAGGGTATTGGCGGCAAAAGGCAGGGTCACAGGCCCTATGACGGTTACATCACCACCAGGGGTGAGGCCGTCTACCTGGATCTCATAATTGCCGACTTCCAGCTCCAGGGCGGGAGAGCCGACCTTGTAATCGACATTGGGCAGGGCGACAGCACCGTTTACCAATACGTTCACGGCAGGTGCGTCAGGGGAGGCGTGCAGTACCTGGAGTTTGAAAGTTTCAACAGGCACGGTTGCCACGGTATCATTTGAGTCATCGCATGCCGCAAGACCCAGGGCCGCGGTGGCGAGTAACAGGGGAAGAATTTTTTTCATTGCTGGATCCTCAGGTTGGTGGAGGCAGCATTGTTCCCGATCGGTGCCGGCAAGTGATCTCAAAGCCGTTTCAAATTGTTTCTGATTGTAACTTCTTGGTTTTTCAGTGACCTGGCGTCGCGATTTGCCGCTATGATTGGCCCATGATCAAAATCCTGCTAATTGATGATGACCGCAAGCATTCCGAATTGCTCAGGGCCTACCTGAAGCAATTTGGCATTACCCTGGATTGCGCCGGCAGCGCCGAGGAAGGACTGAACAAGCTGGCCAGGTCGGAACCGGACCTGCTTTTGCTGGATGTGATGCTGCCCGGCAAGGATGGCTTTGAGGTCTGCCGCGAGGTGCGCAAGACCAGCCGGGTTCCCATTATCATGCTGACCGCCCGGGGGGATGTGTTCGACCGCATATCCGGGCTGGAAATCGGCGCAGATGATTATGTGGCGAAGCCGTTTGAACCGCGGGAACTCGTGGCGCGCATCCAGACTATCCTGCGCAGGGTCGACCTGCCGGGGACCGACCAGAAACTGCTGCGTTTTGAAGGCATGGAAATCGACAAGGCTGGCAGGAACGTCACGGTAGATGGCGTTGCAGTCGAGCTGACTTCCATGGAATTTGAGTTACTGGTCATCCTGGCGCAACGGGCCGGCAAGAAGATATCCCGCGATGAAATCCTGAACCAGTTGCGTGGCATTGATGCCGCCATCCTCACGCGCGCGGTGGACATCATGGTGTCCCGACTGCGGCAAAAGCTCGGAGACTCGGTCAAGCCACCACGCTTCATCCAGACGGTCTGGGGCATGGGCTATTCCTTCGTGGCCAGGCGAATAACGGATGCTTAAAACGCTGACCCGAAGCCTGTCATTCAGATTGCTGGCGATATTTGCCGTGATGGCCCTGGTGTTTGTCTGGGGCACGACCGAGGCCATACGCTGGGTATATACCAATGATGATTTTCGCGAGTTGGTCAGCGGTCACCTTGCTTTGCATGTCGACTATGTGCGACGGGATATTGGCAATCCACCGCGTATAGACCGGGCTATCGCCATCACGCAGAAGGTTCCCGTAGACATACGCATCGTGGGTCCGGCCCTGGACTGGGCGTCTGATCCGGACTTTCCCGAATTACAGGACCTGAATTTCGGTGCGAGCAAGTACTTCGGTGCTGAGCCGGGTGCCTGGCTGGAGGAATTGAAAGATGTCCAGTTTGCCGAGCTCAAGCAGCACCGCTTCCTGAAAATTGACCAGGGGCCCTATGCAATCATCGTCTCCAGCCCGCGGATATCTGACCACACCGTGCGCCCCGCCTTATTGCCCATCATTCTTGGCATCGGTCTGCTATTGCTCGCTCTTTCCTATGTCTTTGTGAGATTCCTGTTTCGACCCATTGAAGCCATCAGGACGGGTACAGCCAGGATTGGCCGGGGCGACTTTGACTATCGTATCGCCGACACCCGCCAGGATGAGCTGGGCGACCTGGCCAGGGACGTCAACAAGCTGGCGGGTGATGTCAGGGGCATGCTTGATGCAAAGCGTCAATTGTTGCTGGGTATCAGCCACGAGCTGAGATCTCCTCTATCGAGGCTGCGCCTGTCCGTTGAATTCGTCGAGGATCGCGACGCCAGGGAGAATCTGCGGATCGAGATTGCCGAGATGGACCAGATCGTATCCACCTTGTTGGAAGCCGAGAGACTCAATACTCGTCACGCGGCGTTAAACCGGACCGAGGTCCATGTGCGGGAACTGGTCGACCAGCTGATTGACGACTATTTCGATCGGGACAGATCGCGTATCCAGGTTCAGTTTCAGGACGACGACATCGTGGCCAACGTCGACGATACCCGTCTCATATTGCTGATCAAGAACCTGCTCAGCAATGCCTTGCGTTACTCAGACCCGGCCGCGGGACCGGTGGTCCTGGAGGTGGGCAAGGAGCAGCACGAGCTGGTCGTCAAAGTGCGGGACCGTGGGCCCGGCTTCTCGCCGGAACAGGTGGACCATATCGGAGAACCGTTTTTCCGTGCCGATCCGTCACGTACGCGCACCACCGGTGGCGCCGGCCTGGGTTTGTATCTGACCAAGCTGGTGGTGGAAGCCCACGGCGGAAGCTTGCGCCTGGATAAAAGCTACACCGAGGGCGCTTGCCTCGTGGTTCGTTTGCCTGCCTGATACCTGGATTGGCAGTAAAACGGGTACTAATGTGAGGCGAACCGGGAAGTTCCGTTTCACAGGTCCTCGGGAATCCTCGCGTAGACGATCTCTTTCAACGAGACGACGGTGCCCACGTTACCGGCTGCCCGATATTGAGACATGATCACGAAAGTGACCAGCTGTCTGAAGCCGAGTTTCCCTGTGCCGCGCGCGGTCCATTCATCGACGCTGTCTTCTGCCTGCCACAATATCTGATCCACCGCGGACGGATCGATGGATGGCGTGCGTAAGAGAACTTCCTTGTACAAGGCAAGGTCGGACAGTTCAGGCATCTCGGCCCTGACTGCCGCATGGGATTTCAACATTGCCGCCATGCGGCGTTTGGCAAATCGCCTTTCTTTGAAGGCCAGGAGATTTTCTTTGATGTATGCAAGCATATGCATTCACGAAATTAGTGAAGGTGTCTTGTCCAATCGAGACCCAAGGGCATTTTGGAGTTGCGCTAGCAGCACAATAGCAGCACAGGGTGGTGCAAATGTCTATTGTTCAGACAGGTTGAAGAGGCATGATTACCATGGCCGATCAGGGTGGTGGCAGGGTGTGAATCCACGGAGCACCGACCTGTCAGAGCATCCCGTAAACTTGCCCGGGCTCAATAAATGTAACGCTACAAGGGTATTGCATTAGCACAAATCACGATTGCGGCTGCCGGCACCGGGCGGGAAAATTACAGCACTGGGCAGCGACCATGGACTGGTGCGTGTGCGCCCCTTATTGACGCCTCAAGTCGAGCACCAATCCTCGGGTAAAAAGCCTGTCGTTAGGTTTGCATCACATTGAGGACATTCCTGTGAACTACGAAACCATCCCTGAACTCCACCGGGGAGTTAAAATCCTGCACGACCCCTTGCGTAACAAGGGCACAGCCTTTACCGAGGCGGAGCGCGAGGCGCTGGGTTTGCGGGGGCTTTTGCCGCCCAAGGTTCACTCCCATGCCGGGCAGGAACTGCGGGTGCTTGGGGCACTGCGCAGCAAGGTCACGGACCTGGAGCGCTACCTCTACCTGATGGCCCTGCAGGATCGCAACGAGACCCTGTTCTTCCGCGTGGTGATCAATCACATCGAGGAGATGATGCCCCTGATCTACACGCCCACTGTCGGACAGGCCTGTCAGGAATTCGGTCATATTTATCAACGGCCACGTGGCCTGTATGTATCGCTTGAGGACCGCGGTCGGGTGAAAGAGGTCCTGGAGAACTGGCCGCACCGGGACGCACGTATCATCGTGGTGACCGATGGCGAGAGGATTCTTGGTCTTGGTGACCTGGGCTCAAATGGCATGGGCATCCCAATCGGCAAGCTGGCCCTGTATACCGCCTGCGCCGGTGTGAATCCGGCACAGTGTCTGCCGGTAATGCTGGACGTGGGCACCGACAACGAGACCCTGTTGAATGACCGCCTGTACAACGGCCTGGAGAGGAAACGCTCACGTGGCGAGCGCTTCGATGCACTGGTCGAGGAATTCGTGACGGCGGCCGAGGAAGTCTTCCCGGGGGTCCTGATCCAGTTCGAGGACTTCGGCAACGCCAACGCGTTCCGTCTGCTGGCGCGCTACCGCGATCAGATCTGTTGTTTTGATGATGACATCCAGGGCACGGGCGCGGTGACGCTGGCCGGAATCCTGGCCTCGCAAAGAATTACCGGGAGTCCGCTGGCTGATCAGCGCATCCTTTTCCTGGGCGCCGGCGAGGCGGGGATCGGGATTGCCGATGCGGTGGTGGCCGCGTTGGTGGACGAGGGCATGGATGCCGCCGAGGCCCGCGAGCACTGCTGGTTCATGGACAGCCAGGGGCTGCTGGTGAAGGAGCGCGGCGAAGTGGCCGTATCCAAGCGCCCGTATGTGCGGGAGGCCAAGGGTACGCGGAGCCTGCTTGAAGCGGTGAACATGATCGAACCCACCGCCCTCATCGGCATCTCCGGACAGCCTGGCAAGTTCACCCGCGAGGTGGTCGAGGCCATGGCCCGCATCAACAAGCGTCCCCTGGTGTTCGCCCTGTCCAACCCGACTTCCAAGTCCGAGTGCACGGCGGAGCAGGCTTACACCTGGAGCGAGGGCAGGGCGATTTTTGCCAGCGGCAGCCCGTTCGACACCGTGCTGTACGAAGGGAAAAAGCTGGTACCCGGACAAGGCAATAATGCCTATATATTCCCGGGCGTCGGGCTGGGTGTCATTGCCAGTCGTGCGCGGCGGGTGAACGACAAGATGTTCCTGGCGGCCGCTCGTACGCTCGCTGGACTGGTGACGGAGGGCGACCTGGAGCAGGGACGTATCTACCCGCCGCTGTCACGCATACGCTATGTCTCGGCCGCGATTGCCAAAGAGGTGGCCACCATCGCCTACCGTGACGGACTTGCCGACCGCGAGGAGCCCGATGATATCCAGGCCGATGTCTACGCCCAGGTATACCAGCCGGTGTATCCGCATTACGCCTAGCTAAAGTCCTGGCGACCTGCAGTCAGTGTTCTTCTGCCTCTCCCCCCCTTTTAGCGGGATGACACTGACAAAACCGCGGCGGATGCAATGTCTGCCGCGGTTATCTTTGCAGATGCCTCGTTGCGTGGTGAATATGAGGTTGCACTTCAACGCGAATATCTTGTTCGGCCACCGGCGAATTTTTTATAGGTAGATTCCACTACGGCAGAAGTATCCATCGGTGCCTATACGTTAAATAGACCGGCGTGCAAAGGATCTGGCCACTTCGCACCGGGGACGCGAATTCGAGGTTCTGACGCATGTCGCGTGCAGGAGGGTCTTGAGCGTTGCGCTTCTTCGCGGAACTACAGCGTCGAAAAGTCGTCAGGGCGGCAGGCCTATATATTGCCCTGGGCTGGATCGGCACAGAAATCGTCAGTCATCTCCTAGACATATTCATGGATGACCCGGCCCAGGGTGAGCGTATCGTGGCCATCGTCTTCGTGGCAGGGTTTCCTGTCTGGGTCGCGTTGTCGTGGATTTTCCGCCGCAGCGATGCCGGGGAAATAGCCATTGATCCCTGGAGTCCGGTGGGCGAGGTTGCAATCGGCGGCGCCCTGGTCGTGTTGGCGATGATCACCTCGGCGCTGTATTGGTGGTTGGTGGAGCCGCGCGCCACCATGCCTGGCTTCGAATCCCCCCGTTCAGTTTATGGATCGATGGCGATCGCACCGTTTACCAATGGCAGCGGTAATTCGGAGAGGGACTATTTATCCGATAGCATCGCGGACCAATTATTTCTGCAATTGCTGCATGCAAAAAGCCTGAGGGTGGTGGAGCCCGACGATGTAAGGAAAATCAACAATGGCAAGTCTTCGCTTGAGGCCGCTGAGCAACTTGGAGCAGAGACCCTCTTGCTGGGTGCGATAGGTGGCGAAGGAGACGTGATCGAAGTCAGGATGAAACTGGTGGATGTTGCGCGCGGTACAGAGTTGTTGAAAGTTATTTACGAACGGAGGGTGGAGGATCTTCCTGGCTTGATCCCGGAGGCGGCGCGGGCCTTGATCAAGGCGCTCAATCTTAGCCTGAAATACCCGGATAATAACCAAGATCTGCAAAGTCCGGGGGCGAGTTCGGATGCCTGGGGTTTATATGTGCGTGGCAGGTTTGAATGGAAAAAACGCAGTCCGGAAGGACTCAAGGCTGCCCTGGAGTACTTTGATCGGGCGGTGAAAGTGGATCCGCTGTATGCCAGGGCCCACGTGGGACTTGCCGATACCTACATGATGCTTAGCGCCTACGCCCTGGCACCTGCTGTGAACGTGTTTCCCCTGGTGCTGAAAGAAGCAAGGGAGGCCTTGCGTTTGGACCCAACCCTGGGTGAAGCCCACGCTACCCTTGCCTGGGCTCATTGCGGTTTCGAGTGGGACTGGGCCGCAGCGGATGCTGAGTTTCGTGAGGCGATCAGATTGAGTCCGGAGTATGCATCGGCTTATCACTGGCAGGCCTATTGTCTATGGCCGCAGGGCCGGCTTAAGGAGTCCGAGAAGAGTTTTCAACGAGCCTACGAGCTTGACCCTCTGTCTCCCGTGATTGCCTCGCATCGCGCATTCCCGTTGTTTGTTGGCGGCCGGATTGTCGAGGCTGAAAAGCTGGTCCAATGGGCTATGAAGACCTACCCGGGAATGGAGCCGCCCCTCGACATCGACGGGCACATGCATATGTTCCTCGGAGATTATCCGCAAGCCCTGGCAACCCTGATCCGGTGGAAAAATCCAGGGATGGTGGTGATGGCTCAGGCCTTGTCAGGAAATCGCGAGGAGGCCGCTGAGGGGCTGCGTCGCCTGGAGTTGCGGACGAGAATCGAGTTCGTTCCGGCGATTGAATTGGTCTTCGCCTATATAGGCATGGGTGATATGGAAAAAGCGCTTGATTGGCTGGAGCGCAGCTATGCCGAGCATGATGTTCAGATGTTATGGCTGAATACGGCGTCCATGTTTGACAGTCTCAGGGATGAGCCAAGGTTTCAGGTTTTGCTCAAGAAAATGAATTTCCCGAATTAGCCCGGGACGCGAATGCGACAACAAAAAGGGGTCGAACCGGCGATACTAATATCGTGGTCCGACCCCTGTAATTTTTTGGTTGTTATCTAGTCAGCCCTAAAGAACTTCGCCTCGGGTTCGCCACCCATCATCTGGGCGCGCACCAGGGGAATGGGCGGTCCGCCGAAGCCCAGGAAGGTGTCGTGGAATTCACGCCAGGCCTTTCTGCCACCGCGGCTGGCCACCCAGTCATCGCGCAACTGGCGGATCATCAGCTTGCCCATGGTGTAGTTCAGGTAGGCCGGATCGTAGGTGCCGCGATTGGCTTGCTGGATGGCGGTGCCTTCGTCCTGGTAGGCCTCTTCCATGAACATACGCTTGGACTCCTCGACGCTCATTCCCTTTGTGTGCAGCCCGATGGCCGACAGGAACCGTGCATTGCGCAGCAGGGCGTTGGAAAGCTGGCCGATATGGGTCTCGGGGGAGCGATCGCGCAGCCCGTCGTTGTACATCATCTCTTCGGTGTAATGGGCCCAGCCCTCGCCGAACGCGTAGGTCACGAAGATGCGGCCGAAGATCCATTCGGCGCGTGCAGCGTGTACGAAGTTCAGGAAGTGCCCGGGCCAGACTTCATGCACCGAGGTAAACAGCAAGTCCGATTCACCCGGTATGTATGCCTTTTGAACCTCCGGGGACCAGGACGGGTCGGGCGGCGAGATGTAATAAGTGGACGGCATGTCGGTTTCGTAGGGTCCCGCGGTGTTGATGTAGGCGGAATTGGAGCGGGCGTAGGGTGGGGATTCCTCCACCAGGGCTTCTTCGGTGCCGGGAATGCTGACGATGTCATGCTCTATCAGGAAAGCCTTGAGCTCGGTTAACTGGCGGCGGGCTGCGGCGACCGGGCCGCCCTCGGGTTTACGCCCGGCCATCTTCGCATAGCATTCCGGAATACTCTTGCCCGGCGCGAACTCGGCACAGGCCTCGGCGAGGGCTTTCTGATTGCGCGCCAGGTCGGCACGACCGATGGCTTCCAGCTCGGCCAGCGGTATGTCAACCCGCTCGGTGTCGTAGATCATCTGGCTGAACAATTCTGCACCCAGGGCATAGTCTTCGGTGGCAGTGGCGCTATTGCTCTTCAACCAGGCGGCAAGATCGGCCATGGCCTTGGCCGCAGCAACATTTGCGCTGGCAAATTCTGCCTGCAGGGCCGGGTCATCCACATCGGACCAGATCGCCGGCACATCTTGTTCGAAATACTGGGCCATGCCGCCGAAGGAGGCCACGCCGTATTCCAGCAGGGTTCTTGGCATGGGTATGGCCAGGTTATCGCGAATCTGAGCCGTTGCGGTGGGGATGGCCGTCAGGTATTTCGTGAAAGCCTGCATACGCTGGGCCTTGGGTGCGTACTCGAGTGTGATGTACACCGCCGGATCCAGTCCATCCAGCATCCAGTCAAAGTAGAAGGCCGGGTTCTTGAACGGCGCCTTGGCCTTGTCCAGCCAGAACAGGTTACGGTCGAGCACCGCCAGGAAATACGCACGCTGGAACCTCTGCTGATCGTCCAGGCTGTCGGCTGCGAAGGCCAGAGCGTCAGCCCTGGCTTGCTTCAGTCGGGCTATTTCCGCTGCGATGCCGGCACGGCTCCAGTCCGGCAGCTGACCGTCGAATTCATGCCGACCCATCATCACCGCCTGGGCAGGATGGGCGACGAAATGGGCTTCGATATAGTCGTTGACGAATCCATCCCAGTCAGGCGTGGCCGCCATGTCCTGGGCCGGTGAGGCCACCTGGCCAGGTGTTGCTTCAGGTTTTTGTTGGCAGGCAGCGGTGAACAACAATGCCAACAGGGTGGCGATGAGCAGGGGCAGGCGAATATGTGTCATGGTTTGGGTCCGGCTGTGAAAGTGAATCACGAAGAGTAGCCGAAAACCGGTAGCGGAATGCAAGTTTGCCCTGTCCCGATACTGTGCCGCGTGAGTTGGCACCTGAAAATCCTGCAGTAATGCGACCGGATTCCATTGTCTCGGGATCTTCCGCATAGCAGGGAATAGCCAGCAAGTGCTAGAAGCCTGTGCAAGACAAAAAGCTTGCCCGGGGCCGTCTTGTAGCCATTAACTAGCTGAAAGATATGTAAAAACCCCTTTGGAGTGTGGATTCGATAGAGTCTGCTAGACTGTGTCTAACGGATTCGTTACCGCACGCTGTGTGTCGCGGTCCGCCTACGCAATAACTAGAAAGGACGAATAGATGCGAAAAATAATCATGATGCTGACGGCTATGGTTGCCTTTGCTGGACTGGTATCGACAGTCCAGGCCGGTGACTGGAGCAAGGATCAGTCGGCGGTGTGGGGCGTCGTGTCCCAGTCCTGGGAAGACGAAGTAGCACGTAATGGCAAGTGGCCGGCGGACTACATTCATAAGGATGTGGTTTCCTGGGGCGCAGAATGGCCAAGAGCCCGTGGCGCCGAATCGATGGTGAAGTGGTCACGGTTTGGCCAGGAGCGCGGCAAGACCCTGATCTATGAACTGTTCCCGGGCAAGGTAGTGGTCGCGGGCGACACGGCGGTGGTGACTTACCACTCTGTGCAGGTTCAGGAAAACAACGAGAAGAAGACCGAGCGCTCTGTCACGGGTTTGATCGAAACCCTGGTGCGTGATGGCGACAGCTGGAAATTCCTGGGGCTGACCAGCTTCCAGGTCGAGTCGGACGACTAGAAAAGCGGGGCCGGGCCGCGGACGTGTATACGCGGTTCGGCTCCTTCCTTTTTTGAAAACAATCGGGTCAGTCTTGGATAGGGTGTAATTGCTGCACCTTTTTTGTAGTGCTGCGTGAAACGCCCTTACATGCTGATTGTGAGTGTACGTCGGACCAAACAAGGCAATTAGCTAACACCGGCACCCGCTTTTGCTTGCGGACCACAATTACTCTTTCAGCTGAAAACGCAGCGGCCAGTCCCTCGCGGTTCCGGCGTAGTCGATTCCGACGCGGGCCGATCGCATGATTCGCGACTCATCGGTCACGGGGTCGCCGGCAGCCAGGTACAAGCGGCGGTCGTTGCACGCCAGCCCATCAAACTCCCGGTCAATCTCCAGGGCCTGGCACAGCTTGCCCGGGCCGCCCGCCAGGTCAATCCTTCCTGGCGCGCCAGCGCTGCCGGCAGCTTTCGTCCTGCGGGCGCTAATGGCTTTGCGGCGATTGGCCTCCATGCGCTGGGCGTTCTGCACCGCAGTCCCCGCGCGGATCAGCACTGCTTCACCGTTACTCGTGTCGCCCGCGACCACGTTCAGGCAGTAATACATACCGTAGATGAAATAGACGTACCAGTGGCCCCCTGGCAGGTAGAGTGATTCGTTGCGCTTGCTGCGGTGGCCCGCCCAGGCGTGGCTTGCGCGGTCCGGGTGACCCAGATAGGCCTCGGTTTCCACAATCTTCAGCACCGCTCGCGTATTACTCCGGTTGTTATCGTCCCAGGTGCGCACGAGGAATCGACCAAGCAGGTCACGCGCAAGCGCCTCGGCTCCGATGCCGCGGCCGTAGCGGGCAGCTAGCCGTCGCATGGAACCCGGGGTCTTGATGCCTGTGGCCATATCTACCTGCTCAGCGGTCATAGTGGTCTGAGCCCTGTAAAATAATCCAGCCCTAGGTGCTTGACCGGGGCATGGGTTCAAAACCCGGCAGCGCCTCCACATCTGCCAGCCAGCGCAGAATATCGGGATAGGGTGAGAGGTCCAGGCCACCTTCGTCGGCCACTCGCATGTAGGAGTACATGGCTATATCGGCGATGGTGGGTTTGTCCCCGGCCAGCCAGGTGCGCGTATGCAGCTCGGCCTGCATCCAGGCGAACAGGCGTTCAGCCTCCGCCTCCGCCCGTGCCATATCAATATCCCGCCCGAACAACTTGCCCGCCCTGGCCAGGACCGGACCCCGATACAACTCTCCCGAGGCAGTGGATAACCAGCGCTGCACGCGGGCGGCACCTTCGGCATCCCTGGGCAGCCAGTGTTCGTCGCCGTATTTGATAGCAAGGTAGACCAGGGCGGCGGTGGAATCAGTGATGACCGTGGGTCCGTCCACCAGGGTGGGCACCTGGCCCAGGGGGCTGAGCTCCAGGTACGCCGGTGTCTTGTGTTGCCCGGCCTTCATATCCAGGGTGATCCGGTCATAGGGCAGACCGAGCAGGGCCAGGAACAGGCGCACACGGTGGGCATGCCCGGATACCGCGCCGTTGTACAAGGTGATAATCATGGGGCCAGCATAGCAAAAGCTGCTGGCAATTTGACGGGCAATATGGCGCCGGGGGCACTACACTGCACGATTAATTTTGTTGAAGTGATCCCGTGAGCCAGCAGCCACCCACAAACCCGGGCCAGAGTCCTGGCGAGACCATCGAGCAACGCACCCGCCAGGGCATCATTGCCGGGCTGGCCGCTTACCTCATGTGGGGTCTATTCCCGATTTACTTCAAGGTGATGTCAGATGTCTCGGCGCTCGAGATGCTGGCCCATCGCATCGTCTGGTCGTTGCCCTTCGGTGCGTTGATTATCTGGACCCGTCACCAATGGCCGGAAGTGAAACGGGCGCTGATCCATCGTCGAACCCTGGGGTTCCTGTTGATGTCGGCGCTGGTGATCACCGTGAACTGGCTGACCTATATTTACGCTGTGCAGAGCGGGAATATCTTCCAGGCCAGCCTGGGCTATTACATTAATCCCCTGATGTACGTGATCGTGGGTGTGCTGTTCTTTGGCGAACACCTGCGTCGCGCGCAGGTGATTGCAGTGGTCCTGGCTGCGGCCGGCGTGGCGGTGCTTACGGTCAGCGGCGGCGAGTTTCCGGTGGTGTCCATTATCCTGGGTATTTCCTTCACCTGCTACGGCGTGATCCGCAAGCAAGTGGTGGTGGGTGGTATGCCTGGCTTGTTCATCGAGGTGCTGGTGTTGTCACCCATCGCCGCCATCTATCTGCTGTGGTTGATGCATGCCGGCCAGTCGGTGTTTGTGCTCGAGCGGCCGGAAATGATTATCGGGTTGCTGCTGGCCGGTCCCTTGACGGTGCTGCCGCTGCTGGCCTTTGCACTGGCGGCCCGGCGCCTGGAGTTGTCGGCCATAGGCTTCTTGCAGTACATCGCACCTACCATGCAGTTTTGCGTGGGCCTGGCCTATGGTGAAAAATTCACCGTGGCCCACGCGATTTGCTTTGGCCTGATCTGGTTAGCTGTGGCAGTGTTCGGCTTTGATGCCTGGCGAGCTGGTCGACAGTTGCGTGGCTTACGCAGGGCGCGCCAGGCAGGGGAAATTGCGTAGGACTCGTTGAGTAGATTCGCAAGGCATCGGCAAGCGGATCGAGTCAGCGCAATAGTAACAACGTCCGGGGCAGGTAGTTAAGGTTACTGTCCCCACAATTAAAAGAGAGAGACAAAACATGCTGACCTTGCATCATCTCGAAAACTCGCGCTCCCAGCGTATCCTGTGGCTGCTGGAGGAGCTGGGTGTTGACTACCAGGTTCAGCACTACAAGCGCGACAAGACGACTAACCTCGCTCCGCCCGAGTTGCTCAAGGTGCATCCGCTGGGCAAGTCGCCGGTGATTACCGATGATGAGCTGACGGTGGCCGAGTCGGGTTTGATCATCGAGTATCTGATCGAGAAATACGGCAAAGGACGTTTGGCCCCGGCGCCAGGTACACCGGCTCACCTGCAGTATCGCTACTGGCTGCACTATGCCGAGGGCAGTTTCATGCCCCTGATGATCATCACCCTGATTCTGGGTCGCATAGAGACTGCGCCCATGCCGTTTTTTGCCAAGCCCATTGCCAAAAAACTTGCAAGCAAGGCACGTGATGCGTACTCGGGGCCCAACGTTATACGCAACCTGGAATACCTCGAGGCGACCCTGCAGAAATCGACCTGGTTTTGCGGTGACCAGATGACCGGGGCCGACATCATGATGAGCTTTCCACTGGAGGCGGCGGCGCAGCGGGTCGACCTTGCTGGCAAGTACCCGGCGCTTAAGGGCTTTCTCGATCGCATTCGCGTCTTGCCGGCCTACCAGGCTGCGATTGAAAAGGGCGGACCCTACGCGTATTGATGCGGCGCATTGAGCGTACAGCGAATGTCATGGCAATAAGCTTGGCGTTTTCCTACACTCGCCCGCGAAAAATTAATGCTGCCTGGCACCTTGATTCCTGTGCAATATATTTGCGGATTCAAAATGGCGAGCGCATAGTGCCATGCAGCTTTCGACTCTGATTGTTATAGAAGAAAATAGCAGGGCGCATTTCTTGCCCCATATGTGGCTTTATTTGGAATAGTGGTTACTGCTCCCCTGATTGAGTGGAGGCCCGAATGCTCCTGTCCAGCTATCCCCGGTTCGATTCAGGATCGCGGCGATCCACCCCGGTGAGAGGGTGTCAGCTAGCCTGTGCGGTTTTAACGGTCATGGTGCTGAGTGGCTGCGCGAGCACGCCGGACGGAGAGACCAGCTACATATTGTGTGACCCGTCGGCCGCGATGGTACGTCACAATGTATCCAAGGAAGACCGACTCAGCTTGATCCTGTCAGACGGTTCCCTGCAACGGTTGACGGTGGATGCCGTGGATGACGTATCCATCCTGGCTGTGGGCGGCCTGTCAGTGCCTATCGAGACTATTCACGAACTGCGTTGTACCTATACCGAGATCCCTGTATACGCTCAAGTAATGTATGCCAGCCTATACCCCATTATTGGAACTGCGAGTATCGTCCTGCTTCCGGTGCTCATCCCGGTGATGCTCATGTATGACGAAGATGACGTCGACAATTGGCGCGATGACAGATTGTGTCAGGTGACCGCTCACCCTTTGCAGTACGGGTATCTGGAATCCGGTGTGCACGCGACGGACGAGGGTATGCCCGGGAACCCGG
>JAPHSC010000203.1 GCA_026193125.1 Gammaproteobacteria bacterium | reverse complement strand
CCATTACCTTCAAGGGTGAGTCTGTCTGGATTGGTCAGATCAGTCGCGATATCGGGGTGCGTTTTACCACCAAGACAATAACGACCCACAAGATTGACCCCGACGTTGACGAGACGCGCGAATTCCTGGTGGAGAACCTGGCCTACAACCAGGTATTGTCCAGGTTCGCCTATGTCGGTGGTGTGGGCGCCGCCCCCGTAGATCAGCCACGGGCCAACCTTACCGGTGATCCGTATTACACGGACGGCTTGCGTGTCGTGATGTGGGTGTCCAACAAACTGACCGACCTGCAAGACATTGAATACCTGGACTGGTCCGACCCCGCAGTGTCAGTGCCTTAGTCGTTCGGCTATATCTCTGATGGCGTAATACGCTGTGCGCGAATATTCGACAGTTAGGCTTTGTGCCCTGGAGTCGGCGCGAGCGAATTTCACACGCGTGCTGTTACTGAGCCTGACTCTTGTTACTCTTTCGATGTTCGCGGGGGAGGAGACTGCCATGGCCGAAAATCCGAACTGCAAATTGCTGTATGCCTTCGATAACGCGACGCAAGCTGCACCTTGGCAGACGGTCAATGACAATGTAATGGGTGGCCGCTCCAGCGGCGGAGCCAGCTATGCAGACGGCAGCCTGCTATTTACCGGCAATATAAACACCAATGGTGGCGGGTTCTCGTCTATTCGAACTGCATTGCCACAAGGCATCCTGGAAGGCATGAATCTGTTCAAGCTCAGGGTGCTGCCAGACACGCGACATTACCAGTTGATTTTGCAGACGGATGCCTCGTTCAGTGGCCGCCCGGTGGCGTATCGGGCGGATATCCAGAACCTGCGGCCGGGCGAGTGGTCAGATGGCAGTGTATTGTTCTCCGAGCTGCAGCCGACCGTCTTCGGCAGGCAGCTGCCGGGGCCCGCCTTTGATGCTTCCCGGGCACGCCTGCTGGGTATTATTATCGCGGACGCCCGGGACGGCGCTTTTCGTCTCGAAATAGAAACCATCCATGTCTGCCCGCTGTAGAGCAAGGGTGGCTATCCCAATCAACGCGCTGCGTACCCGCCTTGTTGCCGGTTTGGGTGGTGGTCCGGCCAGGCGACTATCGAGGCCCCTGGACGATTAAGGCACGCAGCTCCTCCAGGACCCGTTTTACCTTCGCTGCATGGTCTGGGCCCATGCGGACCAGGATTTTCTGGCCGCTGGAAAGTGCTTCGAGTTCCGGGTCGGCATACTTATAGAGTACGTGGGGTCGGACCAGGAGAATGGGGTCTTCCACCTGGGGTGTTTCCAGCAGGTGATCAATCACTTCGACCACGCGATCATTGAAGTGAGCATTCGGGTAGCCAAGCCGAACATAGGATTCCTGGAACAGCGGGTAATAGCGGCGGTACACGGCTACGACGTCGTTCAGATCGACCGCGGTTACTAGATTCACCGCGGGATCGTATCGCTTGTAGTTGGCGGGGCTGAGGTAGAACTGGTCATCTGCGTCTGCCGGATCGACTTTAAACGCTTCCGGGTGCACGGTAACGGGCCGGATTTTCTCGGCCAGATAACTGCCAGGCAGGCTATCCACAGTCGCCACAAATTTGTCTATCAGCGCCTGGCTTACAAGCACACGCTCGACGTCGGGTCCAAAGGTATCAATCAACGCCTGCAGGATTTCGCTGTCACTTTCATCCAGTGGCGGCAAAGGCGGGAGTTCCTCCTGTAAAGTCCCCGTAGCAGCGCTTGGCTCTAGCGGATGCGTCGGGCCGCTTTGGGCAAGCGTCTCTTGATTGACGGGTGCCGGCTCGGTAACAACTGGCGCGGGTACATTCTCGACGGGTATCTCCGACAGGGGACGGATGTCGTCGCGGAAAAACCAGAGTGCGCCGGCCAGGATGGCAGCAAGAAGGATCAGAACGGTCGTTTTTGAACTGGTATTGCTCACGAAGTGCACTCCACCCTGTCTGCTTGGGAGGCCCGGGATGGCCTGGAACTGTCTGCTACCTAAGGTCGGTGATAATAGGCTGATTTTACCGGGACCGGAAGCGGGTCTAGGGTAACGGGCCAACCCAGGGAGTTCCTCTTGTCCCAAGTGCCGGGAATGAGAGCGTGGGTGCTGGGTGTTAGCAGTTGCCTGCCAAACAGTCCCTGCGGCAGTAGTCGGTTTGACCCGGACCGGCGCTGCAGCGTGAGCCCTGAACTTGGCCTGAATCGCTCTTATCAGCGCCCCGAAGTGCCTGTTTTGGCGAATATCAAGCGCTCGCCCCTATTGAGGAATCCGATTTGCCGGACTCGAGATCGAGTGGTAACGTCTAGCCCTTAACCAGGGACGCAATCAGGCGGGTTGGTTCGCCTGAAATTGCTGGAACAAGGTTCAATTTTGCACGATGTTAAGGGCGGATTTTCCCCCTCGGCACTTGCGGCTCTCAGGCACTGAGTGGAGTTAAAACATGAGATCGATCAGACCTATCCCATCCATTTTTGCGCTACTTTTCGCTCTTGTGCTCGGCTCAGTTGCCGCGGCGGCCGAGCCATTACCAGAAACCAGCCCGGAAGGGATGGTGCTGATGAAGGACACCAAGCTGAGAATCGTCTATGCAATGCCGGGGGCAACACTGGATCAATACACCAAGGTCATACTCCTGGATTGCTATGTTGCATTCAGGAAAGACTGGCAGAAGGATAAGAACAGGGAAGCAATCAGTCTGAGTCAGCAGGTTAAGACCAGTGACATGGAGAAGATCAAGAAAAAGGTCGCGGATGGATTTAGAGAGGTATTCACTGAGGAATTGCAGACCAAGGGTGGTTACGCAATTGTTGACCAGTCCGGTGAGGATGTTCTCATCGTGAGACCAGCCATTATGAATCTCGATATTACTGCTCCGGATATTCAATCAAGTTCCATGACGCGTGGCGTGGTTGCATCGGCCGGCCAGATGACTCTGTTTATGGAACTGTACGATTCCTCGACCGGCGATATTATTGCTCGAGTGATCGATCCCCAGGCAGCCGACAGGGGTGGTTTTGCAATGATGGCAAGCAGCGTCACCAACACGGCAGAAGCGAAGCGAATCATACGTAAGTGGGCGGAAACCTTGCGCAGCCATCTTGGTGAACTGGATAAGGCCGTAACGGCTGAGGATAGCGGCCAAAACTAGGCAGCATCTGGCTCTTGGGCCGGATATATCTTCACTTGGCGACCCAGGCCAGCAGCGGCGCAGTTGTCTGTGGGCATGGCCCGCCGTTTGCGATGTAGACTAGCGACATGTATCTCCCTCTGATTCTCATCACTCTGCTTTCCTCGGCCGTGTGTTACTGGATAGCCAGAAAGCGGTCTGCGAATCGTGTGTACTGGGTGGTGCTGGGTTTATTGCTGGGCCCGCTTGCCATACCTTTCGCATGTTTCGCCAAGCCGCGGATTCCTGCATCGAATGAGTCCTGATTGCTGGCCGGGCCATGTTGGCGGGCAGGGGTCTTGCGCCAT
>JAPHSC010000026.1 GCA_026193125.1 Gammaproteobacteria bacterium | reverse complement strand
GGCAGGCTAAACAAAACAGTGCCCGCTTGCACTGATTCCACATTTGCCCAAGCTGTGGAGCACATGTTTTCCTACTGCTGCCGATAGCCCAATATTTCTCTTCGGCGGTACCGCCTGTGATGCCACCGGCCCAGCTCATCTAGACGCTGCCATTCGGGTTTCGTCAGATAGGTTTTTTTTCCCTGCATGACATTCAAAGCGCAGAATCGGCATACATGGCGAACTGCAATCCTTTTGGCTTCGGGACTAATGACTTCACGCGATTCACCCGCCAAGTATCTGATTAACAGATCGGCCAAGTCTTCTGCTTTAAGACCATGTGCTTTGAGGGGACACCAGGGTTGAGTACACACTACTCTATGATCGGGCTTGGGAGCTAACCTACCGATCATGACATTAACCTCCGTCAATTAATCACTTGATTGCGGCCTGAACCGCTAATGGATCGGGAGGTTATTGGATTTTTGTTTGCAGACTTGTTTGAATAATCTGACGATGAAATAGCGGCCGGTACCGCATATTTAAGTATAAACCTCCGTTATTTATTGTCTATTTGATTCGGGAGTGATGAATTATTTCCTGAGAAGTCGAGTCAATGTCCTATATGCACCCCGCCCAGGATCGGGCAGGCTATCGGCAACGGTTTTCCCTTTGCACCGATCCCCGTTTAGGTGGGGCCTGCACAATCCCTGACCCGATACTTCCCCGGCTCCAACTATTCCAGCTTCACCGGCCAGGTGCCCGGCTGGCCGTCTTTCAGGTAGTCGGACCAGTCATCATCGAGCCGCTGAATGGGGCCGGGTCCGTTATCGCCGGTGTCGATCCCAACGCCCAGGTCGCCCGCTGACAGGATCACGACGCTGCTATGGCCGCTTCATAGAAGTTATCGAACAGAAACCGGTATTGTTCCGGGGTCTGCTGGCGCAACCCGTCGAGTCGTTCAAAGATGTCCGGGCGAAGCGGTAGCTCGCGCAACAGTTGCTCCGCCTGTTCAAAGGTGTCGGACTTGTCCATGCTTTGATTGTTTGCCACCTGCAAACATTTGGC
The DNA here is from genome assembly GCA_026193125.1 of Gammaproteobacteria bacterium. Lineage (GTDB taxonomy): Bacteria > Pseudomonadota > Gammaproteobacteria > Steroidobacterales > BM003 > CAKZML01. Next base: position 5,893 of record JAPHSC010000026.1, on the reverse strand, counting down.
AACGGTGTGGCGGGCTCTGCGCGTCGGGGCTTTCTATTCTGGCTCGCGGAAGTGCGCCAGCAGGGTTTCTACCATCGTCACCGGGTAGCATTCGGTTTCGCCGTCTTCTTTTGACCCCCCCGCGATTTCTCCATGATTATCCGCACTCGTTAGCTGCCATTAACCATCCCTTCCCACTGATAACCGCTTCCAAGTGGAAAGGAGAACTAAATCAGAGCCAAATTCAGGGTGTGGTTACGACTGCATTCGGCCAGGAGCGGCCATTAGCAAATCTTTGTGATCAGACATCCACCATCGTCCTGTCCATTCTGCCAGACAGTGAATAGCTGGTAATCATTGTCACAAAAAGAACCAGGCACTTGATCAATACCCAGTATTCATTGAAATTTCCATTCAGGACGTTGCTAAGCGCCAAGAGGAAAAGAGCGGCGACCACAATTGCTGTCAGAAGAATGACGAAACGCCTTTCAATAAGACGTTGCACAGCCCAAAGAAGAAGCACGGCCCAGCCGGCCATCAAAACCCCGCCTATCGTCATGATAGATTGCATTTGCCAATCGGGCGAAAAGTCATCGACACCCATCAACGCGCCGAAAACGGGTGGAAACAACAAAGCGGCAGCCCAGAGCGCATCGGCCGCAATACCCAGCCAGTACGGAAATTTGATAAGCCACAACTTCATAATGCGCTCCTTCAGATCCAGCTCAATGCATCAGTGATGATTTCGCTCGCCCCGGTCTGTGCGCAATCGCCGTGTGCAATAAGCAAACGTTCCGGATTCCAGGACAACAGTTTTTCGCGAGCAACTCGGGCCGCTCCCCGCTTGAAAAAACTTGCCCTCCACTCGCGCGGTGTGCTGCCCTGCTCACCGACCAGGCTGTCCAGGCGCATCAGCCGGCCTTTCCAGCCGGTCATTTTCGCTTCGGGATGGCGCTGGATCAGGTCACAGACGATCGCACAGCGGGATTGGCGGTGGAAGAACACGACCTCCTCCATTGCAACCGAACCATGAAATATGACCTGGTCTATGTCTGTGGCCCAGGCAGGATCAGCCTCGTCGCGTAGCTCGTCATCGAATTTCAACTCGGGCTTTCTCTTTGCCAAGCCGGGTGGAGCGTATAACCGGGCCTCTGGCCAGCGCCTGGACCATTCGGAGAGAAACAGGTGATGAATCTTGTTGGGCGAGACAATGAAACGCACGGGGCCGACAGACTCAACCGAATGGGCAAGTTCATCACTCAAAGCAACGGGAGACCATACCCATGCACTACCGTCAGTCAGCCGGATAACCGCCATTCGGGTTGGGTATGGGAAGCCGTAAAACGAGACGGTCGGTCCATCAGCAATGTACAGACACTGTCCGAACTCCTGGAGCATCGAATCATCATAGCCAGGCATCATCCGGTAAGCCCGTTTGCTCTCTGCACTTGTTGATCTCAATCAGCAGTAAATTGCGTCCGTGCTGGCTTTATTGAATACGCGCTTGATGTCTCTGGTGCGTAGGTATGTGTTCATTGAAGAAAGCATGATGACCGTTTTGGGTCGTAAGCAGCCCCTGACGGGCAGGCCCACGCAATTTCGGCTTCCTGGCACATAGCAGAACTCCCCTGGACGTAAATCTCAGGGGAGCTAAATTTTCAGTATGGTCAGAATCTGTATTTGGTGCTACAGCATTCAAGCCCAACCTAGCTGTTGTAAGCTGAAAGCATCATTCCAGATTTTTGTCATGTGCTTGATGCGGTCACCGTCAAAAACCATGTGGTAGACGTAATCGGCTGAAACTTTTTTTCCGGTCGCCGGTACTGGTCCACCTGGCCCCGTTTGCGTACCGTGAAATACGGCGAATGCTGCGACCGATTTATCTGCTTCATCGGCTGCGAAAAATTTCAATTCATAGTGTCCATCTGGAATGGGCGTTAGAAGATTCTTCATCCACTCGGTGTATCCCTCCAGTGTGGATATTTCAGATAACGCACCGGCCTGTGAAGAAAACGTTGCGTCGGGAAAACAGAATGCTTTGCACATATCCCATCCTTGCCCTGTCTCGCAAGCTTCAAAAAACTGTCTTGCTGGTTCAAAAATAACACTCATATGCGACTTGTCTCCGTGGCTATTTATTGGCCCTTACTAGTGTTACCCGCGTGTCGGTCTCACTTCCTGGACGATATCACACTTGATGCCGGCTTTGGCATGGTGCTTGTGCACAGCTTCAGCATCCGGCGCATTTGTCTTGGATGCATGGTCTCTTCTGAACTTAGTACAGAGACGAAGAACTTGCTTTGAAGCGAAAAATCTGGTTTTTCAGCCAGCGTGCAATTTCCGCTTTGGGTTGCGGAATAACTTTATGGCTGGAGTCGGTGTGCGCAGAGTTCTGCTACCGGCCACTTCCGCTCATGTCGATCGATGACTGCAATCGCTTCCAAAGTCTTGTCAAGCCAGACTTCTCGGATGAGGCTTGCGATTGCTCAGATCAAATCTTCTCCCGGTGACATTGCGTACAACATCAGCAAGCACCTCAAAGCCGTCGATCTGGCTGTGATAAACGGCGCAAAATTAATAGGCTTTCCCGAGCTTTCCGTAACCGGCTACGAACCAACCCTCGCGGAAGCTTTGGCATTCGATATTTCAGATCAACGTCTGAGAGTCTTTGAGACCAAGAGTATTGAGCTGGGAATTTCAATCGGAGTTGGTCTTCCCACTAAATCAAAATCAAAACCGAGGATTAGTCAGCTCTTTTTTAATCCTGATGGAAAAAGGACTCTCTACTCAAAGCAGACGTTGCACGACGACGAAAAGGCCTTTTTCAAGGAGGGTGAGGAACTGGTATCGATGGTCATCGGCCTAACTACCGTTGTTCCAGCCATCTGTTACGAGTCGTTGACTCCAGAACACCTCGATCAAGCAATGCAACTGGCAGCCACCGTCTATTTGGCTTGCGTAGCCAAGCCGCAAGAAGGTGTAGCTTTCGCGCATTCATACTTTCCCGAAGTAGCAAAGAAATTTGGCCTGCTGGTGATTATGGGTAACGCGGTCGGACCATCGGACGACTTTTTAAGTTCTGGGCAATCGGCCGCTTGGGACGAACAGGGAAATCTCCTGGCAATGCTTGACGATTCACAAGAGGCCCTCTTGATAATTGATCTTGACGAATCCGGCGCCAGTTGCCAGAAGATCAACATGCCGTAAATGCCCGTTCTGGGTCGGAAGCGGCTATCTGCAAACCTCCCAGTAAATCTCCGCTTCGAGCCAGAAAGCGGAAGTCTGGATACACCGATCTTCAGGGCTCGAAAGGGCTGCAATTGGTCAGAAGCGCAAAATCGAATCCGTGTTGGGAGTCGGGCCCATTTGCTCCACTCTTACGGAGACTTCTTTCATAACTTCCATAGCCGCGATCGTTCCCGTCGCGCTACCGAGTGGCTACACTGGGAAAACAGGTGCGCGCGATGCGCCTGCCATTGCTTTGGAAAGTCAGGAGTACAGACATGAGCAGAGTCGTTGTCAACCAGGTCGGCTGGCAAGGCGTGGGATTCGGTTCCGCGCTGGCCATGGCCATTTCCTTTCACGTCAATGAATCGATCGGGTGGGCCATCCTGCATGGAATCTTTTCATGGTTTTACGTGATCTATTACGCGTTTTTCGTCAACGGCTGAGTTGGACTTGAGCCAACTTTACCGGGCATGCCCGGATCCTGGTGGCGCTTTTTCAGTCCGGCCCCGGGCGCCATTTCACGATTGACGAAAAACAGGACTAATATAGCTATATCGATTATTTGAATCGCCGGAGCGGCACCTGGCGGTTTTCCTGCGGCCTGCTAATTGAGACAGCTGCAACCCCTCAGCTTTGGGCGGAGGTTCCATGAACACACAGATGACAAAACTGCTCTACATACTGCTCTTGCTGACATTGCTGCAATCCAGCGCATCGGCCGATTTTTCCCGGTCGCAGGCAGACCTGCATCCGCGTTTTCCTGGCAACGGGCCATTCATCATTGAAATCAGTGGCACCTGGCCCACCGATTGCCATCCCGGTGAGCAGAAACCGGTTGTCAAGTCCTTTGACGGACAGACTGTGCAGATCGAATTCGAAATTGTCGTAATTCACATCACCTGCAATACGAGCGACACTCCCTATCGCGTGCTGGTGGACATGAGCGAAGCCGTTCGCGCCAGCCAACCCCAATTCGACAGCCTGACGATACAGGCGGATTTTCAAGGCGAAGCTTTCGATCAGTCCGTGGCCCTGGTCTGTCCGAAGGGGAGTGACTGCGCGAACCAGAGCGGGAGCAGGCCGGGTGCTGAGCCGGGTCTCTACTTCGCCCCGGACCTGGCCAACCAAGGATTACTGGTGGCGCGCCAGGGCACCGCTACGGCCATTTACCCTCTGGTGTACGACGAGTCCGGCCGGAGTGAGTGGCTGTATACAGGCGCCCACATGGTCGAGGACAGCTTTTTTGCCGAGATCCTGCGCCTCAGCGGTGGAGATTGTTTTGGCTGCGAGTCCACGGGTGCGGTGCCGGACATGGATCCGATCGGCCACCTCAGCGTGCTGGCCGACCGCCCGGGCCTTCTCCAGGTGAAGACCAACGACAGTCTGTTCGTGGAATACCAGAGCCTGGTGTTCGGCTTCCGAACCTTTTCTGTAGGTCCCGTCGGCGATCAGCTTTTGATCGATCTGGACGGGCGCTGGGGCATCAGCGAAAACCAGGGCACCGATCCTCCGCTCGGCGACCTGACTGAGTTTTTCCCTGGCGCATTCGACCTCGAATTCGATGAAGCAATCCCGTTTGACGAGGAGTTGGAACGTGCGGGGCAGGTCACCTACTTGCTGAAGTCTCCGGTCGGCGACACGCTGGGCGAGTTGCTGTGCAAGGGACAGACTGCCAGCGACAGCGTGAGCAATGTCTGTGAGTTCATTGATCCCACCGACGCGGCCGAACCGCTGTTCCTGTTTTACCAGCGCGGGCCGACCAGGCTCACCATTGAGTACGGCCGCCCCGTGATTGCCGAGGGAGTCCCGCCCGGTGGCGAGGCCGTTCGGCTGGACTGATGGCTTGCCCCGGGCTTTCTCCGGCAGCATTCTGACGCCGCATTCCTCCCCTCGCAGGGTCGGCCTCGGCCGTTGCTGTGGTTTTTTGATATTCTGATGTCCGAAATCATCTGTGATCGGGCTGATGACCATGAAAAAAGGATTTTACTGGGCATTGCAGATCATCGCGCTTGCGCTGGCAGCCAAGTTCGGCTTGTGGGCCTATGAAAATTTCCGAGCAGACGGCCAGCATCAGCAGCAGGAGGAGGTGCTGGACATCGACAAGCTTTGCCTTGCGGATGCCGATACCGGATTCTGTGTGTGCCGCCACCGCTGGACCAATGAGCGTCTCGACCTGCCACACGAGGAATGTTTGGAACGTTCGCGCCAGCCTTAGTCGTGTCCGGCTTCGGCCTCGAAATCACCGTCCAGCCCCTCGTCTTCTTCGCCATATTCTTCGACAAACGTGGCGATGATCTCTGCGTAGGGGACGTCCGCATAGGTCCCGCGAAACCGGATGTACTCCATGTGCTTGTTGCCCGCGCGGTCGAATTCGTGAAACAGGGAATCGCTTCTGCCGTCGAACTCCAGCGGCTTGAGGCCAAACTTGTCGCAAAGGCTCCTGTTGAAGGCGGGCGTGGCCTTGACCCACTTGCCCTCCAGGTACAGGTCGCTGAAGGAATGCCAGAAGAAAACGTCGGTACACATGGATTCCAGCAGCTTTCGCGTGGCCAGGTGATTGCGGACGTCGGCGTAGCCGCAGCGAGCAGGAACGCCGATCACGCGGGCGCAGGCGGCCAGCAGTGCCGCTTTGGGGACACACCAGCCGCGACGTGCGATAAGGCAGTCACTGGCGCGATAACTTTGC
>JAPHSC010000090.1 GCA_026193125.1 Gammaproteobacteria bacterium | reverse complement strand
TGCCGCGGCAGTGGCGATTGCAGGGCTCGGCTTGTCCAGTCTGGCCATGGCCGGTCCGCCCATCAGTTTGACGGTACATATGAACGAAGGCTGCCCAACGGCGGTCAGCGATGACAGCAATTCCTGTCCTCCGGGGCAGGGTGGTCCAGGTGATGCGTGCGCGACCCCCGGGGCGACGCCGGTACACTGGACTTCAGATAATGGCCAGACCATCACCATTGTCTTCAAGGGTGCAGTACCCGATGGCATGAATCTGAGCAACGGGGGTAACAGTGGCAACGTGAATGGGGTGATTTCTGCCGACGCTGCCGCCGGTTCATACGCGTATAGCGTCAAGGGTCCAACGTGCGAGCTGGATCCGGTAATTATCGTCACACGCTGATTTTCCCGATTCAGCTGTCAGCCGGGTGTGCTGGATGGTCAGTTGACTATCCAGTGCACCCAGGCTGCGATGGTGAGTGCCGCTGCCAGGTTCATCAGTACGCCTGCCAGCAGCATGCGCCAGAGTGAGGCTCCGCGCATCTCACCAAATACCAGGCCGTTAACCCCCGTGGCCAGCGGACTCATGAACGCGCAGGTGCACGAGAGCGTGGCTGCCAGCAAGGGATAGATCATGCCTTCGGACCCGGCGCCGTGAGCCTGGATAGTCTCGAACATCCCCAGTTGAACAACGGTGTTGCTAAGGGCCTCGGTGGCAAACGACGTGATCAGCGCGATCAGGGCAGTGGCGCTGAAACTGTGAAGATCAGCCGGCAGCGCATGTGATAGCAGCGCCGCGATCGCCTGTACCGCACCCAGTGTCACCAGGACGGTGGCAAGCACCACGAATCCGGCTACGAACAGCAGTCCCCGGAGTGGCAGATTGCTCGCCACCTCGGATGGACGCAGCAAGGGCCTGGTTCCCGCTTCCTGCCTGACCGGCAGCGCGAACAATACGACGATCAGCGCCAGGGTCAGTGCCACGGTGACCCCAAGGACCTGTTTCTGCGGGAAATAGCCCATGCTGCTGGATAATGCGAAGGCACTGATAAAAAAGGCTGCGGCCAACCACATTGCATAACGTTGTGCCCGAAGTTTTGGTGCCAGCCAATGGTCCATGGGTTCCACTTTTTCATCGGAATGCTTTCCCGCCAGGGTGAACATGATGACCATCCAGCCTATGACTACGAGCACGGCTGCCAGGGGCAGGCCCCAGCGCAGCCAGCGGTCAAAACGAAGCAGTCCGCCACCGTCTATTTGTTGCAGGGTGGTGTAGGCGACCAGCACGCCATTGGCCGGGGTGGCAGTGATCGCACCTACGCCGCCGATGTTTGCGCCATAGATCACAGCCAGCGCCAGGGCCGTGGTCACCCGCGCCCGATGATCCTTGCCATGTTGAGCCCACTGGCGCTCCAGCAGCGTGATGATGGGAAGCACGGTAATCGCCGTGATGGCATTGGGTATCAATACCGACAGGCCCGCAGTCAGTGAAATAAGCAGGAATATCAGGGTGGCAAACTTCAGTTCGCGCGTAACCAGCAGGTAGACAATGCGTTCCGGCAGCCTGGATACGACAAACAGTCTGGACAACAGGTACGCGCAGAAAAAAAGCAGTACTAATTGTGCGACATCCATGGGTGTTGCGTCTCGCGCTGACCAGTTGTCTCTGCAGTAGACAACCCGAAAGGGGTGGACGCCTATTATGAGCCACTCTTTGTATCAAGTCGCGTCCGTAATCGCGGGTGTCAAATCCGCCGCAGGCGACCTGCTATTCGTAAATCGCGTAAAGCTTGCGCACCTGGCCCAGTGATTCCCAGCTGCCTTTGAATCCCGCCGGTACGACGAAACTGTCACCAGCCTTGACCCGCTCGGCATTGCCTTGTTCGTCGCTCAGTATGGCTTCTCCGGCCAGCATGTGGACGAACTCCTGTTCGCTGTAATTTACGCGCCATTTGCCGGCGGTGGACTCCCAGACCCCGGCGAAAAAGCGCTGGTCGGACGAGGTAAAGAAATTGTGTGTAGTGGTCTGGGGATTACCCTCAAGCGGCTGGTCTATCGAGCTGCTGCTAGTGTCGGGCGTGGCGGTATCGAAGCGGATAATCCTGGGCATAAATGTCAACCTGGTGGTGGAGGATAAACGGTGTCTCAAGAAATGCTCACTGCTCAATGCAGGCATATCCTAACTACTGGTGGGGCGTTGCAAAACTGTTTGTTTGCCGGGCCAGGCAGTCGGAATTGAATTTTCTCTGCGGGGCCCCACTATGACAGGGAGTCAACCTCAAGGTAAATGTGACTATGACGACTAACAGCATCGATGAAAAGGGCGTGCTGCTTCCTTGTCCTTCTTGTGGGCAACGTAATCGGCTGGCCTGGGAGCGCCTGGGCGGGCAGGGGCGCTGCGCCAGTTGTAAACAGACCCTGGGAACTCCGTCGCTGCCTCTGGCGGTCACCACCCAGGGCCAGTTTTCGTCAATGATTGCCACGTCCGCGCTGCCAGTCCTGGTGGATTTCTGGGCCGCCTGGTGCGGCCCCTGTCGCAGTCTGGCACCGGAACTTGAAAAACTGGCGGTGTCCAGCTCCGGTGAATTTCTTGTCGCGAAAGTGGATACCGAGGCCTTGCCGAATGTGGCCCGACAATTTGCTATTCGCTCGATTCCCTCCTTACTCCTTTTTGCTCATGGTGAGGAGGTGTCTCGAACTGCCGGCGCGCAGTCCGCCGGAGCCTTGCGGGACTTCGTACGCAAGGCCCTGGCGGACTAGTTGGCCTATACCCGTCTACTTGGCAGGTTTGCGGAAACGCAGCGTCATGCGGTCACTTTCCCCGATTGCCAGGTAGCGTTCCCTGTCCTTGTCTTTAAGGGCCAGGCTGGGTGGCAGGGTCCAGACTCCCTGCTCATAGTCCTTGGTATCCAGGGGATTTGCATTGATCTCGGAAGTCGCCTCCAGTTCGAAACCGGCAGCCGCGGCCAATTTCACCACATGGGATTGGGAGACGTAGCCCATGCCAGAGCTTTCCTTGGGATCGGCACCCTCGGTGGCACGATGCTCGACCAGGCCGAGCACGCCGCCGGGCTTCAGGGCCTTGAACATGGCGGCGAATACCTCGTTCTCCATGCCGCCATTAATCCAGTTGTGAACGTTGCGGAAGGTCAGCACCATGTCGGCTGAGTTATCTTCACCCAGCCCGGACTTGCCCGGAGGGTCGAAATCAATGACCTGTACCTGGTCGTAGATATCGGGCCGTTCGGCGAATTTTTCCAATAATGCCTTGTGCAGGCGTGGCCGATAGGCCGGACTGGAGTCTTCACCGAAACTCGCCACCACCAGTTTGCCGGTGCCGCGCAGGGCCGGCGCCAGGATCTCCGTATACCAGCCGCCGCCGGGCCAGATTTCGACCACGGTCATATTCGGTTGCATGCCAAAAAACTCCAGCGTGTCCCAGGGGTGGCGATACATGTCCCTTGCTGAATTGGCCTCGCTACGTTGATCACCCAGCGTGGCGTCGTGAAGTCTTGCCGCCATGCTTGCGTCTTCGGCGAAGACGCCGTTGGAAAAGCCATTCAGGGCAATAAGGCCCACTGCCAGCATTGGTGCCAACCTGATTTTCATACTTTGCTCCTACCTAGTCGTTTGTTTTGTACAATGCGAAATATAGCAGGATTGCCAGACCGGCTGAGAATTTCTCTCGTCCGCGGCAACGAGAGGATGTCGGGTCGACCCTGATCAGGTACCGGGAGGTAATGTGGCGTTTTTGACTTTTCCCGCGCGTGTTGCGCACAGTGAACTGGTGACCCCCAGCGTGTTGCGACTTGCCTTTCGGCGCGAGGACGGTGGCAACCTGGAGTTCAAGCCCGGTCAGTTTGTAAACATCCATTTTGAGACCGAGGACGGACCTACTCATCGCAGCTACAGCATTGCCAACCCGCCAGGTGAAGGAAATTTCGAGATCGCCGTGTCTCCGGTAGAAGGTGGGCGGGCCACGCGTCTATTGTTTGATCTGAAACCCGGCAACGACGTACAAGTCAGTGGTCCTTACGGACGTTTCGTGCTCAGGGATGACCCGCCTTGTCGGTACGTCCTGGTCGGCACGGGAACGGGGATTACACCATTCCGCGCCATGCTTCCGCAGTTGCGGGAGCGTCTCGCCGCCGGCCAGGCCAGGGTGGAAATCCTGGTAGGCGTGCGCAGTCGCGAGGAGTTTCTGTTTGCGGAAGACTTTGAACAGGCGGCCAGGGATCATCCCGGAATACGTTTGCACGCTTGTTACAGTCGACATATGCCGAGGCAGCCGGAGCGCTGGGAAACTCCGGGTTACGTGCAGGACCTGTTTCCCCGGCTGGGCCTGGATCCGGAACAGGATATTGTCTATCTGTGCGGAAATCCCAACATGGTGGATGCGGCCTCGGCCTGGCTGAAGCAACGAGACTTCCCCATCAAGCGCATTCGACGCGAGAAGTACCTCTCGGCCAACGCCTGAGAGACAAGACCGGGCACGCCGCCTGGCCGGTCCTGGCTGGAAATCAGGAATGAATAGGTTTGTAGCGTATTCGGTGCGGGCGGTCTGCTTCCTCGCCCTTGCGCCGTTTGTAATCCTCGGCATAGTCCTGGTAGTTGCCCTCGAACCAGACCACCTCCGAGTTTCCTTCAAAGGCCAGGATGTGCGTGGCAACCCGGTCCAGGAACCAGCGGTCATGGGAGATCACGACCACGCAGCCGGGAAAGGCCAATATTGCTTCTTCCAAAGCCCGCAGGGTCTCGACGTCGAGATCGTTGGTAGGTTCATCAAGGAGCAGCACATTACCGCCTGACCGTAACAGCTTGGCCAGGTGAACCCGATTGCGTTCGCCACCGGAGAGCAGGCCGACTTTCTTCTGCTGGTCTGCTCCGCGAAAGTTGAAGTGGCCGACATAGGCGCGGGAAGGTGTCTCGTAATTCGCCACGCGAATAATGTCCTGGCCGTCGGAAATTTCTTCCCATACAGTCTTGTCAGCGGACAGTGAGTCGCGACTCTGATCCACATAGGCCAGGCTGACCGTTTCACCCAACCTGATTTCGCCCGAATCAGGCTTTTCCTGGCCCATCAGCATTCGAAACAAGGTGGTCTTGCCTGCGCCGTTAGGGCCGATTACCCCGACAATGCCGCCCGGGGGAAGGTTGAAGTTCAGGTTTTCAAACAACAGTCGTTCGCCAAAGCTCTTGCCGAGGTTTTTGGCCTCGATAACCACATCGCCCAGGCGTGGACCCGGCGGAATGTAAATCTCGTTGGTTTCGTTGCGGCTCTGGAATTCCTGGGAAGACAGTTCCGCGTATTGCTTGAGGCGGGCCTTGGACTTGGCCTGCCGGCCTTTGGGGTTGCTACGCACCCACTCCAATTCGTGCTTCATACTGCGTACGCGCGCATCTTCCTGCTTGGCCTCGATCTCCAGTCGCTGCTCCTTCTGCTCCAGCCAGGAACTGTAATTGCCTTCCCAGGGAATGCCGTAACCGCGATCCAGTTCCAGTATCCAGCCGGCCACGTTATCCAGGAAGTACCGGTCATGAGTGACCGCCACCACGGTGCCCGGGTAGCTTTCCAGGAAGCGTTCCAGCCAGGCCACCGATTCGGCGTCCAGGTGATTGGTGGGCTCGTCCAGCAGCAACATGTCAGGTTTGGCCAGCAACAGTTTGCACAGGGCCACCCGCCGGCGTTCACCACCCGACAGCTTGCTAACATCTGCATCCCAGGCGGGCAGACGCAGGGCGTCTGCAGCTACCTCCAGTGTCCGTTCCAGGTTGTGACCATCGCTGGCCTGTACGATGTTCTCCAGTTCCGCCTGTTCCCTGGCCAGGGCATCAAAGTCAGCATCCGGCTCGGCGTAGGCTGCGTAGACTTCCTCGAGCCGGGCCAGCGCCGTGGTGACATCTCCCAGGGCAGCCTCCAGGTTGCCGCGCACGTCCTTGGTCTCATCCAGGTGGGGTTCCTGGGGCAGGTAGCCAATCCTGATACCGGGTTGGGGTCGGGCCTCGCCCTCAATCTCGGTATCCAGGCCGGCCATAATGCGCAGCAGTGTGCTTTTTCCTGACCCGTTGAGGCCCAGCACACCGATCTTGGCGCCGGGGAAAAAGCTCAGGGAAATGTCTCTCAGGATGAAACGCTTGGGCGGCACCACCTTGGCGACGCGGTTCATGGTGTAAACGTACTGGGCCATATGAATCAGGTTTCCGGAAAACGACTGATTATGAATGGGGCGGGGAAGCCTCGCCAGCCTGCTGGGTGTTTCGCCGCCCACATCCCGGGGCCCCGATGTGTAATTCCCCGGTTTTGCGGCATTCCGGGACACCTCAGAAGGCCCAAGCTGCGGTACAATCGCGCTTTTAGCTCACTTGCCCCGACTATAACTGCCTTGTCCTCACCGGGAAGGCGATCACGGAGATTTCGAATGTTTCAGCGAGATTCGGCCATTGCCGGCTACGACGATGAACTGGCCCGTTGTATCGAGAATGAACGGCAGCGCCAGGAAGAGCACATCGAGCTGATTGCCTCGGAAAACTACGCCAGTCCCCGCGTGCTTGAGGCGCAGGGCTCGGTGCTGACCAACAAGTATGCCGAAGGCTATCCCGGCAAGCGCTACTACGGTGGTTGTGAATTTGTAGACGTGGCGGAGAACCTGGCGATTGAGAGAGCAAAGCAATTGTTTGGCGCCAGCTATGTAAATGTGCAGCCCCATTCCGGCTCCCAGGCCAACGCGGCGGTCTACCTGGCCCTGCTCACACCCGGCGACACCATCCTGGGTATGAGCCTGGCCCATGGAGGGCACCTGACCCACGGCGCCAAGCCAAATTTCTCGGGCAAGATTTTCAATGCGGTGCAGTACGGCGTGAAGACTGACACCGGCGAGATCGACTATGAGCAGGTCCATAGCCTGGCCGTGGAACACAAGCCACGCATGATCATCGCCGGGTTCTCAGCGTATTCCCGCGTGGTGGACTGGCAGCGGTTCCGTGACATCGCTGATGAAGTGGGTGCCTACCTGGTTGTCGACATGGCCCACGTGGCGGGCCTGGTGGCCGCCGGTGTGTACCCCAGCCCGGTCCAGATCGCCGACGTAGTGACTTCCACCACGCACAAGACCCTGCGTGGTCCCCGCGGTGGCATCATCCTGGCCCGCGAGAATGACGAGATCACCAAGAAGCTGGCCTCGATGGTGTTTCCCGGCTCCCAGGGTGGTCCGCTGATGCATGTCATCGCGGCCAAGGCGGTGGCGTTCAAGGAGGCGCTCGATCCCGGCTTCCGCGGCTATGCCCAGGCGGTGGTGGACAACGCCCGCGCCCTGGCCGAGACGCTTCACGCCCGCGGCGTCGACATCGTCACCGGCGGCACCGACACGCACCTGATGTTGGTCGACCTCAGGCCCAAGAGCCTGACCGGCAAGGTGACCG
>JAPHSC010000350.1 GCA_026193125.1 Gammaproteobacteria bacterium | reverse complement strand
CCCATGTAGTGATGGAGCAACACATAGGCAGTGCTGGGTGAACGCGGACCCAGGAACGTACCGATGATGCCACTGGCCGATTTGGTTCCGAGCAGGGCATCAGTCTCGAACCATTCTTCAAGCATATCCGCGGCGGACTGGGTCATGATCTTTGCCAGACCATATAACTCCTTTTCAGTCAGCGATGACGCGAATTTGCCGAGCTTCATCAATCCCACCAAATCCTTTGGATGTAGCGACGTCGGGTCGGGGGGCAGGATACTCAGGATGGGCTTGATTGCTTTCGCCAGGCGCGCCATGCGGCGCGAGTACTCATCATAGGCCTCTGCATCCCTGGGAGAATGGCGGTAAATTTCGCGGCGTGTAGTGTCGTGATCGTCCCAGCTGGCCAGGTAATCGCCATTTTCCATGGGCGTGACGGTGCTCGGCAACGGCAGGATTTTCAGACCGTGCTGCGGAAGTTTCAGGTCACGAATGATCTCGGGTCGGAGCAGGCTGACCACGTACGAGAACTCCGTGAACTTGAAGCCAGGGAAGATCTCTTCGGTGATGGTTGCCCCACCCACCAGGTGTCTGCGTTCGAGCACAACGACTTTCTTTCCCGCGCGCGCCAGGTAGGCAGCGGCAACGAGCCCGTTGTGCCCACCGCCGATGATAATTGCGTCGTATTGATTTGTCGGCATATTAGTATTCCTGGCATAGTCCATGATGCATGGTCTATGAATTACATTGCTTACTCATGGTCCATTGGGTCTATTTTTTCTTCCACGCTGGCTCATAAAACGGCAACTTGACGACTTTCCCAGCGGCATACTTGCGCTGATGATTGACAGTTATTTCCATTTGTACGTCTGCATCCAGGTTGTGATGCGGCTTCTGCAAATGTGCCAGCGCAACATACTTCTTCAGCAACGGCGACCAGGTTGCCGTGGAGGCGTACCCTACCTGCACGTTATTACTCATGATTGGCAGGCTTCCACGCACCGCCGTGCCGGGAATCTGTGGGGGCAGCCCTACCTCGGCATACAGTTTTTCCATGGCCACCCAGTCGATCTCGACGCCAACCAGCTTCCACTGGGAACCTTCCTGCTTCTCACGTTCCAACGCACGTCGCCCGACGAAATAGCCAGGCTTGTCCAGGGCCACAGACCAACCAAGACCCAGCTCAAACGGCGACGACTTTTGCAATTCGATCCAGGCGTGTCCCGCTGAGGTGTAATCCACGTCCAGCATGAAAAGACCTGCTTCCACGCGCGCCATATCCAGCGCAAGAATGCCCACCGGCAGAATCCCGTAATCATGACCGGCTTCCACCAGGGCATCCCAGACTTTGATCCCGTCTTTCGCGTCCATCCAGATTTCATAACCGAGATCGCCGGTATAACCGGTTCTCGAAATCTCAACGTCCACACCGCCAAGCCGGTTCTTCATCAGGTTGAAATACTTCAGTCCCTCAACGGATGACTCACATACACGCGTCAAAACGGACCGCGAGTTGGGTCCCTGCAAACTCAGCGACGCCACGCTTTCGGTTTGATCCTCGAACTGCACGTCGAGACCCACGGCGTTCATCATCAACCAGCGCAAGTTGGGTTCTGCCGCCGTCAAACGGAAGCTTGTCTCGTCGAATCGTGCGACGGTGCCATCGTCTATCATCTTGCCGTCGTCGTCGCACCAGCCCGTGTAATAGACCTGCCCGACCCGCAGCTTGCTGATGTTACGCGTGGTCACACGGTTCAGCAGGCGCTCTGCGTCAGGTCCCCGGATGCTGTACTTCATCAAGGGCGCCACGTCGATCAAGGCCACCGCGTTGCGAATCGCCCAGTACTCGCGCTCGAGCGTATGTTCATAGGACCCGACGACGAAATGCCCGGCCCACTTGCGCCAATTCTGTGGCTGGCATAGCGCGGACGTTCGTTTATGAAATGGGGTATTTTTGAGCTGCAGCATAAACGTGTCCTTTACTAACTTACTTAGCAGGAAAGAATTTCTGATGGAGCATGCCAACCCGTTCGAATCTATTTCATAAATTATTATTATCCCATCGGTGTAAACCGCAGTATTCGCCAAAAGTCTTGAATTTGACGCGGCATTTTTCTGCGATACCACCATGTGGTACGAACAGATTCAGAATCGTCGCACCAGACCGCCAATCCGCGCGTGTGCCTTCATAGGTTGTCAGGGTAGTTCTCGTGAAATAGGACGACGAGACTGAGACTAAGTACAACACGACATTCGAAATTGGGGTCGAACCGCAATTAACTTGGGAACGGAGTAGCAATGAGATTTTGGCGAACGGTAGGGCAGGGCCCCGGGATGTCTCCCGAGTGAACTGGCGGGGCGAGATACCCAGGGCGACACCGCTGTCGGCATTCCTGGTTGGACTGGTCACCGGTGGCGCACTTCAATGGGGTCTCCGGCAAGATCTTCATTCATTGCCTGGTCAGTTCACTGTCAGCTTGCTCTTGGCCAGCAGCATCGTGCTGTGGTTTGGGTTCGTCGTCCGTGGCAGGGAGTATGAATTCAAGTGGTGGTACGGCT
>JAPHSC010000389.1 GCA_026193125.1 Gammaproteobacteria bacterium | reverse complement strand
TTTCCAGGGCCTGGCGCTGGATAAGGACGTAGCCCGCGGGCTGCATATTCTTACCTCGTCCCAGGCACTTCCGGCGCCCAGGGCGGAAGACAAGGTGGCCCGGCTGGCGGCCATTGCCAGCAAGCTCAGCTCCATGTATGGCCAGGGGAAATACTGTAATGCCGGCGGCGAGTGCAAGGGTCTGGAAGAGTTGATGGAGATCATGGCCAAGAGCCATGACTACGATGAGCTGCTGGATGCCTGGACGGGATGGCGCACCATTTCCCCGCCCATGCGTGCTGACTACCAGGAATTCGCCGAGCTGATGAACGAAGGCGCACGGGAGCTTGGCTACAAGGACACCGGCGATCTTTGGAAAGCCGGCTACGACATGAGTTCCGACGAATTTGAAGCCGAGGCCAATCGGCTCTGGAACCAGGTGAAGCCCCTTTACGAACAGCTGCAATGCTTCGTCCGGGATAAGCTTGGCGAGGTATATGGCGAGGACAGGGTACCCGCCGGCAAGCCCATCCCGGCGCATCTGCTGGGCAATATGTGGGCCCAGGAATGGGGCAACATTTATCCGCTGGTGGAACCCTATCCCAGTAATAGTGGGCAGAAGGTTGATATCTCGGCGAGTCTGCAGGAACAAGGCTACGACGCAACCCGAATGTTCAAGTCAGCGGAATCCTTCTATACCTCAATGGGTTTGAAATCCCTGCCCGCCAGTTTCTGGGAAAAGTCGATGATGGTGAAGCCCAGGGACCGCGAGGTAGTGTGTCATCCCAGCGCCTGGGATATGGACCCCAAGGTCAATGACGTGCGCATCAAGATGTGCACCGATCCAACCGAGGAAGACCTGGTCACCATCTACCACGAACTGGGCCACATCTATTACTACCTTTACTACAGCGAGCTGCCACCTATCTTCAGACGCGGAGCCAATGATGGTTTCCACGAGGCCATCGGCGATGCCTTGACCCTGTCCATGACACCCGGCTACTACCAGAAAGTGGGTCTGCTGGGCGAATACACGGAAGACGAGCACGCGCTGATCAACTACCAGATGAAGGAAGCCCTGGACAAGATCGCCTTCCTGCCGTTTGGGAAGCTGATCGACCAGTGGCGCTGGGATGTATTTGCCGGAAAGATCAGCCCGGAACAGTACAACCAGAGCTGGTGGGATCTGCGTACCGAATTTCAGGGTGTCGCAGCGCCAGTCGCCCGCAGCGAGGCGGATTTCGATCCGGGCGCCAAGTATCACATTCCGGCCAACACGCCCTACACGCGCTATTTCCTGGCCCGAATACTCCAGTTCCAGTTCCACAAGGCCATGTGTGACGCAGCCGGCTTCAAGGGGCCGTTGCACCAGTGCTCCATCTACGGCAGCAAGCAAGCCGGTGAAAAACTCTCCAGTATGCTTGCGCTGGGTCAAAGCAAACCCTGGCCCGAGGCGTTGGAGGCCCTGACAGGCACTCGGGAAATGGATGCCACTGCCATCATCGAGTACTTTAAGCCCTTGATGAACTGGCTGGAGGCGGAGAACCAGGGCAAAACCTGCGGCTGGTAAACCTTCAGTTGCAGGGTAATAAAAGGGGCGCCCTGGCGCCCCTTTTTACGTCTTATCGTCTGCCTGCTGATTGATCCGCAGCGCTTCGGGCGGAGCAGGATCATGATGGATGAGTACGTCTGCCAGCGGAAAGGCGTGTTCGATTTCGGCCTCCACTTCGTCACCTATGGCATGCGCCACCGACAGCGGCAAATCGCCTGCCATCTCCAGGTGCAACTGGATAAACAACACCCTGCCGGACTGACGGGTGCGCAACTCATGCACACCCAGGACCTCGGGATGCGCCATGGCGATGTCCTGGATTTCGTGCTGCATCTCTGCCGGCAGTTCCCGGTCCATTAACAGCTGCACCGCTTCGTGGCCTATCTGCACGGCGCTATAGAGGATCACCAGGCCAATCACGACGGCAAGAATAGGATCCACGTAATACCAGCCGCCATAAGACGCCGCCATGGCCACCAGGACAGCAAGGTTGGTAAACAGGTCTCCCACGTAATGCAGCGAATCCGCCTTGATGGCGACAGACCCGGTGCGCTTGATAACCTTCCATTGAATGGACAGCAACGCCATCGTGGCAAGAATAGCGACAATACTGACCGCCACGCCCACCGCTGGCTGATCCACCGGCTGGGGCGACAGCAGTCGTTGATAGGCGTGGAAAAACAAAAACGTTGCGCTGGCAGCTATCAAAAGTGACTGGCCGAGTCCGGCCAGGAACTCCGCTTTGCCGTGGCCGAAAGGGTGCTCCTTGTCGGCGGGAACCAGCGCGTAGCGCACGGCAAACAAGTTGATTAATGAGGCCAGGCCATCCATGAGCGAATCAATCAGACTTGCGAGCAGGCTGACCGAGCCGGTCATCATCCAGGCCACGATTTTCACAACCACCAGGCACCCGGCGGTCAGCACCGAGGCCCTGGTCGCAAGGTTCAGAAGACGCACGGATTCATCGTGACCGGCATGGGTATTCATGTATCTACTTCCGGGTTAATACCAGTCTGCTCCGGCATAACTTCAAGCAAAAAATTCAAATGCAACATGCAGCAATTTCCAGGTCGGCACTCGGAACGTCTTGCCGCTTGCCAACTACCATCGTGTATCGCCAGGTTCTCCTGCGTGCGATGCCAGTCGCCAGACCCGGAGTACTCAAAACAGCGCTAATACCGTCTGATGATATATAACAACCAGGTCTGCGGATCACCGTCGGCCAGGTCAATGTAGGTGCTCCAGTCCAGTCTGAGCGACGTTCGCGGATTGAAATCCCACTGGCCACCCAGGCCCAGTACCGGTGCGTAGCCTTTCTTGTCCGGAGTAGTAAAATCGGCGATCGGCAGGCCCTCTGACAGGTCCAGCTGTGGCTGACTTTTCCAGGCCAGCACACCGGCACGCGCAAACACCTGCACCTCGGCGGTTACCGACCAGGTGGCCAGCGCCGAGAATTCGAAACCAGCGCTGTAAAGCTTCAGTGCAGCAGTACCGCCCTCCTGCAGGTCGGTTTCTACCCGAGCATCACCGAAATCCACCCAGGCCGTTTCCACTGCCAACCAGTTGGAAAACTGGTAGCCGGTGAAAAATTTCCACGCCTGCGAGCTCTCCTCCGCCTGCACACCGGAAACACCCGGCCAGGCTGCGCCCAGTTCGTACATCTGGGGAAAGTCCGACGAGCCAAAACCCAGGCCCAGGTAGGACTCCTCGGGTTGGGCCGACCAGGCTGCAGAGCTGAAAAGAATTCCTGCGAGGGTAAGCGCACGCGCATTGAACCCCCCGTGGCAAATATCAGTCAAACAATTCAAACGGGAACTCCCCTTTTGCCGGCAATGCGACGCCCGCCCGTGTCAATCCGCCTTTTTCGGCAGGCTCTCATCTACAGGCATCCATTCTACATGGCTTGCATAATTAACGTGGCCCTGGGGTTGCCGGTCTATCGGCCCGTCGAAATTCGCCAGGGTAATGTGCATCTCTCCGGGCCATCGACTGGAACGAAAAAACACACTGCTGCCACAAATTCCGCAAAACCCCCTCTGGGCTCCCGCAGACGAATCAAACCATTTGAGGTTCACATCACCCCGAGTGATTGAAAATCGCTCGTTGGCCACCCCCACCCAGGTGACATAGCCCGCACCGTGGGCCTTCTGGCACATATGACAATGACAGTGGGCGCACCAGATTGTCTCGTCCCTGACCGCAAAACGCAGGGCTCCGCAAAGACAGCCCCCTTCCAGCTTGTGTCCCATGCTGCGGACCCCCGTGGAGTTAGAAAAATTACGGGTGCATCATGCGTTGCCGTATGGCTAACCGCAAGACCCTTCGGGTGGTCTCAGGCAGCGGGTTCTTCAATAGTTTCTGTTTGAAAAATTCGTACCCGCATTTTCTCCGACCAGTAATCTGCGGGCCAGCCGCCCTTTAGTTTCAGCTGGTCGACGAATTGTCTGGGCTTTGGTAACTGGGACCAGACCGAGGGCAGGTACACGGCATGCCTGCGTCCCTCCTCGAGCAGCAATCCATCAATACCCGGGCGCAGACGCTCAAGCAGGTCTTCTTCCGAGCGCACCGCCAATTCCTGCAGCGGGCTGAGAATCGAAATCTCCAGGTCCAATTGCGTCAGCTCGTCGGCCGATAGCGGTGGAAACCGGGGATCCCGAAAGCCTGCCGCAAACGCCGCCCCTGCCACGGCCTGTGCCATGGGTTCGCTGGCCTCAAGCGAGCCTATACACCCGCGCAAGCGCCCTTGCCTGTGCAGGGTGACAAAACAGGCGCCAGGCAGACACAGCTTCTCTGGCAATGAAGCGGGATCCGGCTGGCTGGCGTGGCCATGGCACAGCCCGGACTCCAGGCTGCTTCGCGCAATCTTGAGTAACAGGCTCCGCTCATCCGCATCAAGTTTCATACAGGGCAAACGCTCCATAGCCCACGACCCGGTCAGCGGGCCCGGCCGTGTCGCCGGAATTTCGCAGGTCAAGCGTGTCGACATCCATGGCATGTCGTCGCGCCGCCAGCAACAGTCCATTGAGCGCGTAACAACCGCAAGCCTGGTCGCTGCTCAAATCCGGTCGCAACGAAAGGATATGTCCGGCGGTCAGCCGGTCAGTTTCCCTGGCCCGATCGTAAGGCAGGTAGTGACTCAGATCCGTACTGACAACGAGCAGGGTTTGTTGATCACCCCACTCGCTTTCGATCAACTCCGCCACCTTCTGTGGCTCGCAGGAACCCACGACCACCGGCAACAACGTGAACTCGCCCAGGCAGCGCTGCAGAAATGGTAGCTGCACTTCAAGGCTGTGTTCTCTGCGGTGGGCCTCGTCGCTAGGCCTGACGGCATCCAGGGTCAACACACGTTTAATGCCCGCCAGATCCAGGGGTATGCGCCCCAGGGGTGTCTCAAAGGTTCCACTGGTCGGCACGGCCATCCCGGTAAGGGGTACATAGTGCGAGGGTCCCAGCAAGACGACGCGCTGGATACTTGCAGAGGCTTCACGCAGAAGCTCGTAGGCAGAGGCGGCAACCGGGCCGGAGTAGACATACCCGGCATGAGGCACCACCAGGGCTTTTGGTCTGCGCTCCAACCCGCCTGCTGCCCGGGCAAAAAACTCATCTACCTGCCTGGCCAGCAATCCCGCTTCCATGGGGTAAAACATGCCTGCTACGGCTGCTCTTCTGACATCC